>NZ_JAEUFG010000045.1 GCF_018588585.1 Bacillus sp. SM2101 | reverse complement strand
AAACTACCGAGCCTCTATTTCTCATATTTCCCTCCATGCTAAATATCTATTAACAGTTACATCATAATTTAATCAAACAAAACGCAATGATATTATATCATCGCGCCATATTGTTGAATAACATCTAATTAGTAAACACAACTCAAATTGAGTTTAATAAAATTCATCTTAGCAATAACTTTTTATACAAGCAATGTTGGAAATAAATATAACTTGTATGAAAAGAACTTTGGTTAATTAACAATGTGTAAAATCATGTATATTCGATAAAATTTTAATTCTAGAAAACACTGTTATATCAATGTTTACAAAAGTGTGATGGTTCTTATATTTACGATTATGTAAACTAGAATTGAATATGGTATACAACTTTATACAAAGGCACTCTTTGTTAAGAGTGCCTAACAATTTATTATGTGTATCTAATTATAGTCAGAACTGCTTTTATATATGATGGGCTATTAAATACAGTTACTGCCTCAACTGAAATTTCATCACCCGCTGTAAGACTTTGAAGTATAGTAGTTGATGCTACACGTTGATCTGTCGTATTACCAGCACCATCGCTTCGGTCAAACGTTTCAGATTTATCAAGGTTACCTAAAAAATTTGAATTCATCTCAAATATCAACCCATCCCCTGGGTCTAATCCTACATTTATAGCATATGACATTTGATAAACTCCTGTAGCAGGGACCATAATGGAAGTTCCTCCCCCTGTAACCTCAAAACCACCTTGACATGGTCCTTCGCTATCAAATAGGACAATATCACCGGAGGATGGAAATATCGTCATAGCATTGGGATTACGGAAAATTTCACAAAACCCTAACGCACTACCAGGCATCCCTGGAATTCCCATTGGTCCTTGTGGCCCTTGAGGTCCCTGTTTTCCCAGCGGTCCCTGTGGCCCTTGTGGAGGTGGTGGGACAACTCTACATTTACAATCTTTATCTTTCATTAGTTATCTTCACCTTCTATAATTGTTTTTACTTTATATGTATGGTTATTTGCTATAAAAGGTTGGACTAACATATATAATGTGACTAAAATGGACTGAAGTCTATGTTAATTTTGCATTTTCAAATAAGTTCCTATAGTTATCATTATGTCAACTAGTTTTGCATAACATATTCAACACTATGCACATTTTGGATATCTCACTTATTTGTAATCAAAAGCTTAAACCTCCACCTTCGTTCATATATTAAATTAACAATAAATGATGAAGTGGGTGGTTTATTATGGCTTTGGCTTATGTCGTAAATAGAAATTCTGGTGATGTGTCGGTGATTGATACGAAAACGCATAGTGTGATTGCTACTGTGCCGGTTGGAGTGAATTCACGTGATGTGTCCTTCACGCCTGATGGCAAATTGGCTTATGTCGTAAATAGTTCTTCAAATGATGTTTCTGTGATTGATACGAAAACGCATAGGGTGATTGCTACTGTGCCGGTTGGAGAGGATTCAATTGCTGTGTCCTTCATGCCTGATGGCAAATTGGCTTATGTCGTAAATCTTGGAACGGTATCGGTCATCGATGTGAAAACGCACAGGGTGATTGCTACGGTGCCGGTTGGAGAGTTTTCATTTGATGTGTCCTTCACGCCTGATGGCAAATTGGCTTATGTCGTAAATCTTGGAGATCCCCAAAGTACCGGAACGGTATCGGTCATCGATGTGAAAACGCATAGGGTGATTGCTACTATCCAAGTTGGTAATTTAGATTTCCCTGTTGGCATGGCGTTCACACCAGATGGAAAGTTGCTGTACGGTTGAATAAGAGCATCCATATCAACATACTCTTGCTGATTGTTAAACTCGTAACGTCCATAAAAGTTAACATGTTGCCATGCAACGGGAGAAATTTGTTTCATAACATCTGAATCCAATCCCTTTGTTTCTCTGTAAACCAACATATTAGATAAAATACTGGCATTGTAATAAATAATACAATTGGCTAATAATCGGCTGCATTCCCCCCAGATATGCTGATCATTTTCATTTTTAAAACGTAATTTCCCAAAATTAGCATAGGATATTGCTTTACGTAACTTATGATAGCTTTCTCCTCGATTTAACGCCTTTTGTACATTACGGCGTAAAGGGGCAGAATCAATATAATTCAAGAAATATAGACTTTTTATAATGTTATCGTATTCCCATAAAGCACGTTTGGTTTTGTTCTTTCGTGCATAAGCACTTAGTTTACCAATTATAATGTTCTGTGTTGTTGTTTTTACTGCAAGAGATAGTACAATACGCTGAATATTTTCCCATTCTTCTATGATGAGATTTGTATTAATCTTGCGGACTGGCTTAATTAATTTATCTCCATATTGACTTGGATGTTTGAATCCGTAAAGAGATTTGTTGACTTTATCATGAATATCCTTGTAACGTGGTGCAAACTGGTAACCAAAAGCGTGAAGAATCGCAAAATTCACTTCATTCGTTCCGTGTGTATCGGTAGAATGTATGTCAGGTTGGATATTAGTTGTGTTATTGTAAAGGATGTCGAATACATAATGACTTTCATGCTCATTGGCCCCAATGATTCGAGCATTGACAGGAATATGGTTAGCAACCATTGTATAGGAAACAAGCCCTTTGCCAAGACCAAAGTATTTAGGGGAATGACGAGAATTAATTGTATGGATTCGAGTCTCGACTTTCTGACCATCACTACTAGAATGAATAGCCTCACCAATGTCATAATGTTTAAAGATTGGTAGCTTAGATATAGCATTACTGATACAATCATTGGCTTCTTTTAAAGTCTCTAGACGAATAAAGTTATCCGATGTAGCAGCTAGTAACGAGTAGCTAATATCCGAAATTTCCCCCATTCTCCCTAACCCCATATTGGTTCCCCAAGCAATCAGGCAGGCAACAAGGATTTGATCATCTTTGTTCTGTTTGGCATAACGTCCTAAGATATGTTCAAACGAGTCAAGGAATCGACAGTGTTGATTAACAAAATACAAGACACTTCTAATGTCCATTTGCCTTAAAGTATCGTAAAATGAGTGATTAAAGGACTCTGTGTCTCGAGTATAAGGTAATGCCCAACGGGTATGTAAACCTCTTTTTTTGATTTGAAGATGTTCATTTTCCCCAGATGAAATGCTTTGGTTCACCTTATTAATTCGATTTTCTAGTTTTTGCTTAAGCTCCTCTAAATGGCTATGAATAGGTTGATTAAAAATCGTTAGACCCGTATCAGTCATCAACGCTTCTTTTTGTTGCCATTGGATATCATTGATGAGATCATCCTCAAAACTACGAAATCTGATACTATCACGGCAAAAAATATCCCCCGCTTCCAGACGATTACGTAGGAGACGATAGACTAAAAATTCATAGCGATCTACTAAGATTGTTTTTTGTTGATAAATGTAACGCTTCCAGCCATCTGATATGAAATGCTTTGGTAAGTGTTCAGAGCGATATTGACCCAACGATTTATTCTTAGTAAAAGCAGCCTTCATAAAATGAACGGCTTTAATCAAAGGATCCTTCGGTGAAGGAGCTACAAAATCAATTTGCAGAAATATGGGCCTTAAATATCGTTTGAATCGTCGTGCTATGTGATCAATATGTTCCCATTGGAACGCAGTTTCATCGTACTTTATATTAGTAGTAGCGATCTGATTTGCCATGGTTTCTAGTTTCTGACGTTCCAAAATAGAAAATGCACGATCTTGGATATCCTTGAAGGGAGTAGTAGCAGGAATATGATTATCCGTAAATATTTTGAGTAATTCTGCTGCTTTTTTCATGTTTTGATTACTCTCTGTATAGCAGTCATAAACGCGTTCTTTTGCTGCTAGTTTAGCTTCATCTATATAACCTCTTACACTATAGATGAAGCTGTTAATTAGATTGTCATTCATACGTTGGTAACGATGATATACAAAACATAACAAATAAACATAAACAATCCATTCATTAAATCTTTTGAGTTTGTAGACGGAGTAATAACTCACCAATGAAGCATAGTATTTGATACTTTCGTTAGAAATACATATCTTTGGTAATAATTCTAGAGCGCGGTAATACAAATGTTGTATTTGTTTACCACGATCCATTTCGCGTTTTATTTCAGTGGCACTAAAATCTTTCGGCTCGTGCTTCAATAGTGTAACTTCATACAACCCTGAGGAATCTTCCAGTAATCGATCTAAGGATTTGATATCTATCTGTTTAAGATGGTTTTGCATGGATGTTATTAACCGATTTTGCTCATCTGTGATTGCTTTTCCAATAATATCTTGCATAGAACTATAGCTTGGAACAATAATACGGTTTTCAGACAAATAATTCATAATTTCACGAAAGATATAAATAGGTTTCCCGTAAAACGTTGCTGCCTTACGAGCCTTTATCTCTATCCTTTGCCGTTCTTCAACATTGCAACTTCGATAATTAAATAGCTTAAGGATCAAGTGTTGCTGTTTAAATCGAGTGCCCCTACCAATTCCAATTGAACCTAGACCATCGATTTGATTGTTGTTTAAATGTTCCTTTAGAACATACTGTACATCCTCATCTACTTCATGAAAGTCAAATGAAAAAAATAAATGTTTAGCTCTAAAATAACCTAGTTGTAAGATGAAGTAGACCTTGGATTTTGCAGAACGTAATGTATCTAACAATTCCTTCTCTGGCTCAGAGAGGGAAAAATACTGAGATCGATCTTCGTAAGTGAAGGTCGGTCTATCGTAAATAGTGTTTATTTCATCCTCACTTAGAATTTTTAATCGTTTTTGGTTTATTGTATTTTTTTCGATATCCATATGTACCCTTTCCTGTGATAAGAATCATCCTCTACTTTCCTAAAAACCTTTCAAAAAGTATGCTATTTGAAAGAGTCTATTAATCATACTTTTTATATGTCATAATTATAACATAATGAAATTTGAAACGTGTCAATAATATTGTATAGGTTTTGAAATATACATATAATAGAATTACAGGTTTGATAGATATTATGAAACAAACCGTAAGTAAATTTCAGGAGGTAACTGGTAACTATGCGGAGATTTTTTTATGCTAGGGTTAGTAGCAAAGACCAAACTTTGGAAAGACAAATTTCTGCTGCTAAAGAGATAGGCATTTCTGAAGAATATATATTTATAGAAAAAGCGAGTGGAAAAGATTTTAAAAGACCAGAATATCAATTGATGAAGCGTATGTTTAGGGCAGGAGATATTTTATATATCAAGTCACTTGATAGACTAGGACGAAATAAACAAATGATATTAGATGAGTGGCAGGATTTAATAAAGGTAAAAAAAATAGAAATTGTTGTTCTAGAAATGCCTCTCCTTAATACCCTGAAATATAAGGATTTGAATGGTATTGAATCATTAATCTCTGACTTAATACTGCAATTATTAAGTTATATGGCAGAAGATGAACGTAAAAGAATAAAAGAAAGGCAAGAAGAAGGAATTCGAGTTGCTATGCAGAATGGGGTTAAATTCGGCAGGAAGAAAATTGAGATTAATGAAGAATTTAAATCGGTCTATTCTGAATGGAAACAAAATAAAATAACTGCCGTTGAAGCTATGAAAATAGTAGGTATGAAAAATAACACGTTTTACAGAAGAGTAAAAGAATACGAGTCGAATCTTTAACAGTTTGTAATGAGTAAATACTTGTAACAGCTTTTGTTAAATATAAGGGTTACTTTTTTCTTAATAAACCTTTTCGGGGGGGTGTGAAAAAAATACCCAATGTGGATTGACTTTATATATACGTCTATACAAACTACTACTTCTATGTTTTTGAATTTGTAAGTCACAATACTAATACTAATTTCTGTAACGGGCCGCTAAATAAAAAATTGTAATAATGATTTCACATTTATATTGAAAAAGCCGTTGGAAGGCTTATGGAAAGTTAATTTCCGAGAGACTATATTATTAATGAAAGGGTTTTTAATCTATACATCTTTTTGTATAAGTGTTATCGTATTATAACCAATTATAAAGTAAAGGGGTTGAAAATTTGAACGAAAAAAAAGTAACTTGGTTAGAACTTTTTTATGATTTAGTGTTCGTAGCAGCTATTGCGACAGCAACTCATGTATTACTTCATGTTGAAAATGGATATATTCATGCAGAATACATATTTAAGTTCATATTAATGATCATTCCAATTTGGTGGGCTTGGGTCGGCCAGACATTGTTTATTAATCGGTTCGGATATGATTTTTTACATCAACGGGTTTTTATGATTATACAAATGTTCTTTGCACTTATTATGATTTCTAGCTTATCTGTTGATTTTGACAAATATTATCTCTCCTTTTTTATTGGCTATATAGGACTAAGGGTATTGACAACTATGCAATACCTGGTTGTACAGCGCATTGAAAAAGGAGATAGAAAAAAAGTTGCACAATATTTAGGGAAATACTTTTGGGCCGGAATCATACTTTCAACCTTATCGATCTTTTTTGAATCCTGGGTCAGATATGCAATTTTTTATGCTGGAATAATTGTCGATATCATTGTGCCTTTATTAGGTAGAAAGTACTTGATTAAATCACCTACTAATATAGCACATTTACTAGAACGTTTTGGATTGTTCACCATTATTCTTTTCGGTGAATCAATCGTCAGTACACTAGCAGTATTACGCCCACAAGAGGGAGACTGGAATTCGATAGCGTTTTCAACCATTTCTTTCATTACCATAATAGCAATGTGGTGGCAATATTTCGATAATATGGACAAAAAAGTTGATAAGTCGATACAAACAGCAGGTCAGTCAATTATTTATGGGCATTTGATTATTTATACGTCGTTAAGTCTGATTGCCGCATCCATCCAATTAATGTTCTTACATGAAGTAAAGTACCTTTTTATGTTAGTTTTTGTATTTATTTCAGTATTACTCTATTTCTTTGCAACAACTTTAGTGTTCCATCTATATAGGTTTAAGCATAATCGATTGAAGGTTTATCATTTAGGACTCTTTTTAGGAATACTATCATTCTTTTTTATCATTGATTTGATATTTATTATACCAAATGTTGTAATCATGGCAGAGCTTGCCTTGTTCTTTATCATTTACACGAAACTCACGACAACATGAATACCTTTAGATGTAACGTTTCGCTTCATAATCAATTGATATAAGATAGGGACATACAATTAGCTTACATGTATTGGGAAATGTAGGAAGCATTCGAGACTGTAGAATGGGAGGGAATTGAAGGTAAATCTAATGATGAACTCCTTAATTATTTATGTACGGGTGTACACTAGCTTTATTGCTGTTCAAACATTAAAATAAGGAGCACATAAGTCTAGTAACTGAATAAAATAAGCTATATCAAAATTGACAAATAAGAAAAACAGCCCAACATAACAATGTAGGACTGTTTTTTGTTTTAACATTAATAAATCCACAAATTTAAATCAGTATAAAGGGAGCCTAATGTTCTTCTGATAATCTAGAAGTCCTTTACTCTCGACCTCCACCACCGCAACCCATTAGTCCAATTGAATTTCCAATTGAATTTGTACACTCATCAGGTGAAATAGCAGCACTAGCACTGAATCCAGCCCCTAGTAAAAAACTAAATAGGATAGCTACAGACACAAGTTTTTTGGTTGTTTTCATATTGTTCCCCCCTTTTTGAATAAGGTTAAATCAATTACTTACTTATTTGTTTTTTTACCTTCTCCATACGCGGTTCCATAGCTCTCAATTAGCAGACCATAATTTGGAACTAGTTCTGCATAAAGGGAAGCAAACTCTTCCGCATCTGATCGATTCCAAGTTCTTTGGACTTCAGAGACTACAGACATAGTATCTACTGGAACAGCGCCAGCTTGAACCATACGAGCCAATGTGATGTCCTTTGACATATTACTTGTTGTACCAGATGCATCTATAATATCATACACTGCATAACCCTCAGCTAATGCGCTTAATGTTGGAAACGCCATACAAACACTAGTCCATGTCCCAGCAATTATAAGTGTTTTCCTTCCAGTTTCCTCTACAGTTTTCACAAAATTAGGGTTATCCCAAGAATTTATTTCTCCGTTTCGTGGTACATAGGTTGCATTAGGAATATTGCTAACCTCAGGAATAAGAGGGCCATTAGGTCCTTCTGGAACTGAAGCTGTTGTGATTACTGGTATATCCGCAATCTGTGCTAACTTGGTAAGAGCTAAGACATTTCTTCTGAGTGTTGGAACATCAATATCCTTGACTGTTTGGAATAGTCCACTTTGATGGTCAATAAGAAGTAAAACAGCATCATTTGGATCAATAAAGGTTGATTTCTGGTTACTCATACTCATTCTCCTCCTTAAAATACTTTAGTTTTGTTTAACAATCTGGTCTTATCGTTTAATAGACGAACTTTTTATTAAACGTCGTATTGTAAAAGATATTATTCTCCAAAATCTTAAACTTTAAGGTTCACTTCAAGGAATGAACATAAACTTAAAAGTTATTATCTCGAATAACAATATCTTTAATACGAGATAATTATATAATTGTATTCATCTATTGTCAACCATTATTTACCTTTTATTTATTTTTATGGAAAAAACTCATTACCAATCACAAGGATGTTCAGTTCTCCTACACAATAACTGGAAGCTTCGAAACAATCTAAATTGAAAGGAGTTACTAATAGTATGTGTTCAAAAAGCATGGAGAAGAACAAGGCAGCGTAGCTTTGAGCACCGGTATGTACATTTTTAGGGTCTGAGGACAGAAAAGCGAGCCAATATAGTTATTCGAGAGTCACTTTTCTCCGACTTTTGAACATCCTCCAATAGACTTATCAATATAAGAAAAATAATCATTATACGGGATACACCTATTTTTTATATCCATAACCACCACTTATTATTTTCCATAAAATATCTTATTAGAGATTTTGATAAGAAAATAAGACTAAAGTTATTTTTTTTCTTTATTGTAAGGTTATTACATAATGTTCACTTTTAATTTACAATGCTAGCTTTTGGAGTAATAAAAATCATGAAAGGAAATAGTTCTATAGCTGTTTAATAGGTAAGCGTCAAATAGTTCTCACCTATGAATTATTATCATTCCTATAAAATAATCTCTTTAAAACAATAGTTGAGGAGGTTTTTTTGTATCTCGAACACAAAACCCTGAATTACAAAAGTAATGGGAAGCTAGAATTACCAATTATAGAGAAAGTGGATGGACTCAATCGAGATGGTGCGATGCAAAACAAGTTTCATTTCATCAGTTTAAGTATTAGTTAAAGAAAATTGAAAGCAAGCCTATCCCTTCCCCATTTCCTACTATGGAGTGGCTTTCAGTGTCTATGGGTAACGACTCTCCTATTGGCATGTAGAGTGTTTAATAAGAACAATTAAATTATAAATGATATCCTCACCTTTAGTAAGGTGGGGGATTATTTGACGTTTACTTAGGTGTAACTATCAATTTTCTCATAATGCTATAAAATAAATCCTCTTTCTGCTCAATCATTAATCCTGCCTTATTTATATTATCCAATGTTTTTCGGTTAATATTTGCTCCCCCCATATTAACCATAATAGGATTTAATATATCCATCATCTTACCTACTACTTCATTCTCACTTCTCATATGTTCCAACATAATAATTTTTCCATCCGATTTACAGACTCTGCCCATTTCTTTTAGTCCTTTTACAGGGTCAGGTATAGAGCAATAAACACAAGTAGCTACGACATAATCAAAGGTATTGTCAGGAAAGTCCATCTGTTGCGCATCCATTTCAATAAGATTTATTTGATAGGATAGAGTATGAGTATTTACCTTTTTCCTTGCATGCTTCAGCATACCTGAACTAAAATCTATGCCTGTCAAATGAATATCGTTAGGATAAAATGGAAAATTCAAACCAGTACCAATACCTACTTCTAGAACATTTCCTTTTACATTTTTGAGTAGATCCTTCCTCCAACTCTCCTTAATCATCTTATTCATGGAGTCGTATATCCCTGACACTCGATTAAAACGCTTCCTAATCGTTTCGGTTAATTTCTTATCCATATCAAATCTCTCCTTGGAGTAACCATCTATTATCTCAAAGTGAATAATTTATACCCTCCAAAATATGATTCCAATACTTCAAATATTACTTTTTCATCATCTAATACGAGTATTTTAGTCTTATTGACACTTACTTCAAAAGTAATTTAACAAATAGAAAATCTCCTTGGATTATCTCAGTTATTTAGATGGGAGAAGGAACGAAAGTTATATGTCAGTAGAACCATTTTCAGAAGATAATTTACTCGAATATACACTGAAAAACACTCCAGCGTATTTCAATATTAATAATGACCTTTTTGTCGGTATCCACAAGTAAAAGTTGACTCACAACCAATAAATTAATCAAAAAGGGCGTATATAGATGTCCATTTTTAGTGTAGTTGATCTTTGGTGCCGTTCTTGAAGAAAAGAGTCTGTTTCCTTTAATTACGTATTATCTCCTTAACGTTTCTTAAGGTTTAAAGCGTTTCCGCTGTTTGGTAGGTTTGGTCTAATTATATGGAGAAAAGGCGCTGGTCATTATAAGGATATTTTTCAATAATCAATCTCCTACAAAAGTTGTAGAGTACTTCAGTATAATAGCTGATGTAGTAAGAAGGTATATCAATTAAAATGACATCATAAGAGTTGTAAATCGGAAGCAATCATGAGTTAGACGAAAGCTCTAGTTATGTTATCAGGGGTTACCTTTCCGTAATAGACGGTCTCAGCTTTCAATTTGTAAAGAGTGTTGTCGGTGTTGGTTCACCCTTAAATATATTCCCTATCGTTTTACGATCACCCTTTTATCATGCGATTTCTCATTCTGGTTATAAGGTTCAGTACTGAAAGTACCCAGTTGTTCCACTGATTTTATTTTCCGCTTTTAAACAATATTAGTCTTGTGGGTGTTGGTAGGGTTTTTATGGATTGGTTGGAACCGTACTCGTTATATTGGGAATCATTGGTGAATTTCAAAAACGAAAGTTACTGAGATATAACAAAGAGATCAAAGGGGAGAGAGTATATGGATATTACAGAATACCTAGAAAGGATTAAGGTAGATTCCCTTTCAGGTGATCAAATGAAGGATTTACAACTTCTGATCAAACAGAATATATATAATATTCCATTTGAAAATTTAGACGTCATTCGTAGGATACCCATCAAGCTAGATCTTGAGCAAATATACCGTAAAGTTGTAATAAATCGACGGGGAGGTTTTTGTTATGAATTGAATGGCCTATTCCATTGGTTGCTTACAAGACTTGGGTATGAAGTGAAGAGGATTTCAGCGACGGTAGCTAAAAACAAGAATGAATGGTATTTACAGAACACTCATTTAAGCAACATTGTTACAATAAATGAGAGAGAGTATTTAGTTGATGTGGGTTTTGGAGACTTTAGCCATTCACCTATTCCTTTAGACGGGGAAGAGGTCGAAGATATAGGTGGAACCTATAGAATTGAACGTGTTAATGAGTTATTTTATGATTTGCAAAAGATAGATTCTGACGACTGGCTGACGAAATTCCGATTCAACACGGAAGCCCGTGAGTATTTATTCTTTGAAGAAGCATGCCAATTGAATCAAAGTCCAGCGTCACATTATACCAAAAAAATAATCGTCACAAAAGGAAATGCGACAGGAAGAATAACACTTACCGATCATGAAGTCATTACAACAATAAATGGTCAAAAAACAAAACGAGAATATCTTCTTGAGGAACGTAACGTTATTTTGCAGGAATTGTTTGGAATCAATTTGTTGAATGCTTAAAATGAGATTGAAGAGATGAGTTGTTCTGTGAAGAACAAGAATTGATACTTCTTTAAATTTAAAACGGGCGATTTGGTATTAAAGTATTCTTGATGTTGTAAATTCTAATTTTTCAGTCTTTACAATATTCCTATAATTATTCATGATCGTTCATTTAAAAAAGATGGCTCATTATTGTTCCCTAACATTTGTTTTTCGGAAAATCTCTTAATTCACCTTTTCGAGGGGGATGGGCAAAGGCACCCTTTAACAGTTTATACTTGTAGCAACTTTTATTAAAAATAAGGGTTGCTGCTTTCTAATGGACTATTTCGGGGGATGAGCAAAAACATCCATAATCAAATCTTGTCTACAGCATTATTACCCACTCTTCTTCAAGTAACCTAAATAGTTTTATGCTTTCTTAAGAGCTTTATCAATATTTTTCAGACCCAAGTCTTATCAAACCATTTTTCATAGATACCAGCTTTTGAAGCCCCGTATTGTATTTTCCCTCTCCAAGCGGGAACCAACTATTATTAAAATAAAGAATCTATTCATATACAACACCTTATTTTAGAGTTCCCTAACTTAGTGATCCTAAATTTTTCATTGCACTTTTTTAGTCACTTCTTATTAACTGATTAATTACATATACCAAATTAGTTCATTTTTCATCTTTTTTCCCTTTTTTCTTTCTTTCTGTACAACTTCCCATAAATCATTTTTTCTAATCACTTCATAAATTATATTTGTTCCATCAGATATTTTAAATATAATGAATGCTTTATTACCTGTTACAAAAGTGACTGGATCTATGACATTTTTATATGGTGGTTCTATATTAGGGTTTAATATGTTTACTTTTATATTTTTAACAATGTCTAAAAGGGATTGATATTCTTTTTGTTTTTCTGTCATATATTGCAATTGTTTATAGTTATATTTCGAAAAGGATTTCAAATTTAAATTGAATGTTGTCTGAATATCAGACAAAACTTCCTTGTAAAAATAATTCACTTTTTTTTCTTCTTTATCCCCCTTATGAATAAAGTTAATAGTTTTTACACTAGATGGATTTATTTCAAAAGTTATGGTTTCCTCACCAAAGGGTGAATTATGTGCATGCTCAAATGTTTTGACTTGAACGGTAACTTTAAAAGAATAACTCCCTTCACTTTCTCTAGTTAAGTTTATAATTTCAACATCGTACAGGCCGTATAATTTATAATAACCGTAATGTTTAGCAACTTCCTCTGAAATATATGGATTGAGCATAGTGATTAATGTATCAGATAATAGTTTGTTATCTAATTCATTTTGACTTGATTTAATCACATTAGGTTGAACATTAAATAGCAATAAACTAATAAACAGGATTAATAAAGTTTTGTTCATATTCTAACCTACCTATTGTTTACTTTAGTATTTTATTTTTCTCATAATTTCATAAAAGATTTATTCGAATATTAGTTGTGTGAAATTGAGGGTATTTTACAATAAAAGAACACAGTATTCTATGAACGGACCAAAACAAAACTATGTTTTTTCAATTCAAGTGCCAGGTTCTTAAAGACTTGAAATAAGACAAATTGTGCAACATCCTCAACCGATCAAAGGTTGAGGATGTTGACTCGCATTTAATTAACTATAGCATCCATTAGTTTAAGTGAAATTTTTACATTATATTTTCTTCATGGATATACTTGAAATTGCTATCGTTCCTAATGCAGAATTGTCATTCCTTCCCACGAATAATCTGGTATAGTTGCAATCCATAGTGTACCTTTCATGATATCCACATCCCAAAAAATAAAATCTCTCGCATCAGACATTTTTTTAGGTGTTTTTTCAACTTTCGTGTTAATGGAATAAATAGCTTCACCTCTCTGTGTGATTCCGAATAACTTCACTCCTTTTTTTATAAGTTTAACTACCCTTTCATCAACATGAACTTTTCTCCAATTTTCTTCTCGAAGATTTAGGATCCAAATTCCACTTTGTGTGGTAATAAATATCTTATTGTTAACCACTTTCATATCATATGGTACATCGTCACTATTTGGCATGGTTATCTCGTTCCAACCATCATTTGTCTTTTTTAAAATTTTCCTTTCTTCTGTGAATCCTATCAAATCACCATTATCCGAGATTTGAACTACATATAATGGTTTAGGAACTATAGCTTGTTCCCAACTTTGCCCTTGATCGGTTGTATAGTAAATATCCCCATTCGAAATCACAACTATATTGTTGTTGATTGAATAATCGATGTTCTGGATCATGTCGGCTAAAGATAGAATTTTCGTTCCTTTACTTTTTGATGTAATACCTGACCTTAATTCTTTTTCAGTTGCAGTATACAATTGACCATCCATATCAAACCACGCGTGTGTTACATAACTATTAGCTTGTAGTTCTGTCCATGTTTCTCCATTATTATGGCTCAATTCAATAAAGGGTTTGTTGGTTGTACTAAATTGTGTTGGCTTTTCGTCTCCCCATACAACTATAGATTTGTTTCCTGCGACAACCCCCGTAATCGCCATCCCTTTTCTTGTTACGTTTTCGATACCATTACGTTTGGATATCAACCCTCCACCGTATGGTAATTTATGAATGGCACTGACTACATCTCCATTTCGGGCATTAAATGCAATTCGAGTAAAACGGTTATCTTTATCATTTCCAAATACTGTTATAATGGGCATCCCATCAATACTATCAAGTATAAAATGATATCCTGTTGCCCAATCTTTTCCTTGTTTTAGTGCGTATTTATCCTTTGCTAGCTTGAGAACATCTGAGCTATCTAACATAATCTCATCGTAAGGTATTGTTGGTTCCTGACTAGATTGCTTAATCGGTTCAAACACAGTAATCTTCTTTTTTGAGATACCAATTAGTAAATGTTCATCTGTACCTGGCACCATAAAGTTTACAAACCAATTAAAACGTTTCCCTGTTTCTCCTCTTGAACCTCCCATCGTTTCATCCACACTGTTTACTTTTGTAAATGTTGCGTTTACATTCCATTCTTTTGCTCTCTTGAATCCAATGTTAATCGCTTCTTTTAGAGTAATTTCACCACTTGAAGCGATTGCTTCTCGACCTATTAAATTTACAAAAACTAAAAAAACAACTAACAAACAAGAGATTTTTTTAAAGAAATTCAAAATTATCACCATTTCATAACTAAATAGCCACATTAATCCTATTTGATTAATATGGCTATTTAGGGTGGAGAAAATACTTCTTTTATCAGGGAATCCTTTTCTATAGCTCTATAACCCTTATTCCACAATTTGTTCCTAAAATATCTTTATTTCTAATATGCGCCATATTGTGGAAGATTGATATAGTTGATAAACACCTGAAATTCAGAAGGGAACTTCGATAAAAGTACCCTTCTGCTAAATAGATTCAGCTTTTCTTTTCCTGAAAATCCCAATAAGAAGAATAACAAGTCCGATCAAAAATAGAAGTGGAAACATTACCATAAGTAGCGCTACCCCAGCAAAACCATCTCCTACTCTTATCGCAAACAGAATGGAAACAACCCACGATAATAAAGGTGCTATCAATACAATTGTAGTTATTCCCCAAATGATATATTTCTTTTTCTTCGATTTTCTATGACTTAACTTATAAGCTACTATTAGTGTAAATGTTAAAATAATTAGTGCAATTGCTATTGGATTTTCCATTCTACACCCTTCCTAAATAAATATAGTTCATACATATCCTCCCAGTATTTCCTACTAACTTTATTCTATATGATATTTCGGTTTTAGGCTATTTCCTTCTAGCTATAAAAGAAGGTGTCTACTAAACATATTGTCCATTGTGGTTACTAATAGTTCTTGGTTTAAACAATATTACCCAAAACATAAAGAAAGACGCTTTTCAGTATAGTTTCTGAAAAGCGCCATATTGTTGAATAACTTTATCACCTTAACTATTAGTAATCAAATCTTCGTACCCTTCATAATAAGGCCAAAAATAGTGTGACCTACCATTAGTTTGTTTTAGAGCATCTATAACTTTGTCAACAGGAAGTAATCTTGAGTATGCAAGATTGTGAGGGTTTTTGACTTTTTCAAAAAATATTTGAAATGATTCTTTCCTTTTGTAGTTAAACACCTTTTTTTCTGAACTCTTCTTTAATTTTTTTATGACATTCCTTAAACTCTATCCAATATTCATCTTCTATAATAATCTCTCTTCTTCTTTTAGCTTCTTCAACAAATCTCTTCCGAAACGAATCTAAATTCTTATAGGGTTCTCCTGTTCTTTGCTGACCGACCCAATCTCTCCAAAATTCTATATCTTCTCCATTATATCCCTTGCAATATTCACAAATATAATAATACTCGTCATCTTCAAGAATTTTTGCAATCACCTCATTGGGTAATGGCTCTATCTCAGCCCAAATAAATCTGTGCAAGCAATCATCACACAAGATAGCATCATCGTCAAAAAGACTTTGGAATTCTTTTTCAAATTTTTCATCCATAGATATCACATCTCATTTCTAATTCCTCTATTATAAAAATACTATTGCATTTATATTTTATAATTTTTGTGTTTATCATGATTTGTTAGATTTTAGTGCCTTATTTCAAAAAAACTCACCTGGTTAAGAAACAAGATGTAGTTAAATTTAATGGACCAGTTACTTCAATACATCTTCCACTTTAGGCACCTATTTTAACTGTCGGTTCTGCTCCTATAAAAACCAATGTAATACTTAACTCTTTTTAATTTATCCATTCTCATTAACTTAAAAGGTTCCAAATCTACCTAATTGTTTCTATTTTTAAGTATTCTCCTCTTAAGGTCAATATTATTTGTGGCTATAAAAATATTGAGTTTAAATAGTCCTTGAATATATAACCTAGATTATTATATCATTGGTAAACATACAAGATTTTCAACATATTTAAGGAAGTGTATTAATGATTATAGAAGTAGATTATTTTCAACACAAAGATTATATTCTCGTTCCTGTTCACGTAGGAGAAAATATTGATAAAATACAGGTTCAATTTAATGCTTGGATATATGATAAAAATAATGACCATAAATATTGGATATATCGTAATGGAATAAAGAATGGTCTGCTGGTAAATACAGAAGGGCTTGTATATTGGCTAAACAACCATTATTTAAATAATACACAGGAAACTGTCGTAAAAGTAGAAAGTACCCCAGATATTATTAGTAAAGCAGAAAAAAGAATATGGTTCTAAAAGTACATTTGTGAGCTGTGACAGCTCTTTTTTTATTTTGCTTGTAACAACTTCCATTGTGGTTATCCCGATTTGAACAAGATTTCTCAATACATAAAAAAAGACGCTTTTCAGAATTATTTCTGAAAAGCGCCATATTGTTTAATAAGAAAGTTTGATATTGATAGACAAAGCGAGCCACAGCTCGCTAGTGTCTATTGTTTTACTTCCTCATATGAGGTAATTGGGAAGATTTCCTCAAATACCCAATCAGGAGTGTTCCATGAAACTGTATCTGTTTTTCTTGGGAAATACACTTGAACATCCAGATCTCTAACATACCACTTATTTAACTCTATCCCTTCTGGTAGATTCGTTCCTGAAGTATATCGAATGTACTGTGTACCTCTTACTCTTTTGCCAGTTTGACGTCCCTCCTGCACGCTATGGTACATTGTGATATCAGTAACAAATATATTCTCTGAGATTACTTTGTTATTTTTGGTTTCCTCAACAAATTCGCTAAACAATTGAGGCAATTCATCCCTTGAAAAGAATACCCCATTGTAAGTTACGTCATCCCTATAATAATAACGAATATCTTTTATCCAAGTGTCACCAATTGTTGTGTAATCACGATTAAAATATTTGCCCATATACCCTATAGCAGTGGCTAGTTGTTCCTTCAAAATATATTCTGTTTCATCTTGATACTTGTTAGGATATCGTTCCCAATGATTGACTTCAGCTAAAGAATCAAAAAGCTCATGATCAACATAGTAATCACTCAATCTCGCCAAGTCTGCTTCTTTATCAATCCAAGACTCTAACTCTTCTTTAGAATAATCATGGATTGATTTTTCTCCTTTAAAAGTTTCTAACAAATTATCTAAATCTGGTGATTTATCTTTAGCACCTAGATAACGAGTTAGCATGACTGACGCTTGAGCTCTTGTTGCTAGACCATCAGCGTCAAAAGTTCCATCCGAACGTCCACTTACTATACCAGAAACATTCGCTAATGCTACGTATGGTTGATCAGCTTGGTTTAACTCTCTTTGGTCAGTAAAGGGTAGGTTAATAAAGTCCAGTTGTTCAAGTCCAGTTAATACTTCTTTCCATTGTGAACTTTCCTTTGCTAACCCTCTTGCAATCATTTTACTCATTTCTAATCTAGTGATTTCTAAGTTAGGATTGTATCCATCAGGATATTCACTTGGTACAATCACACCCTCTTCTACTAATCCATTAATATAAACTTCAG
>NZ_JAEUFG010000044.1 GCF_018588585.1 Bacillus sp. SM2101 | reverse complement strand
TGATATAATTTTTAAACATAAGGACCCTTCTTTCCGATGAAATTTGGTGTGGTAACTTTATTTTATCAGAAGTGGTCCTTATTTTAATTCCAAAATAAACAAAGCCGGTGAAATTTTACTTCTTGTAAAATTTCACCGGCTTTTTCATCTCAGAGGTGGGTTTTGTCCCAGCCTCTAATAACCACCAATCGCTCGACTAAAGCGTTATGTTGTCTTTTTTCTTGAAGGCCAGTATCGAAACGACAAGTCCAACTAAAGAAAAGCAAACATCAATGAGTCAAATACCGTCATACGCCTTTCCACTTTCAGAGAATGGAGCTGTCCCCTTAATATCATTTATAAAATGCTTCTATTTACTATTAATTTGATCTCAACGATAATATAACTGAAGGTTCACTTTGTCTATGTGAATAAGACCATCGTATGGTTCACTACCTATAAATGTTCCCCATAATCTCCTCCATACTTGCTTATCGAATTCTTAATACAAAACTTTTTCAACTGATTTCTAATATGTTTACTTGGTTCAAAACAAAAGTTAAACTAGGGAATGAGGTAACTCAATGGCTAGTAGACTATTAATTATGAAAAATTTTTTGATACTTTAAGGAGAGTGTGATTTATGGTTAAATCATTATTTACTGGTGTCCTATTCATATTAATAATTATTATTTCAACGTATATTTATGGTAACTTACAATACATTCACATTTATTTACTTTCGTGCAGTTCAATACTTATTCTTCTTGGAATAATGATTTCGGGATTTGGTGTAAGTGGTGACAGAATGAGAGCAAATCTAAATAGCGAAGATAAAGAAGATAAAAAGTGGAGGTTAAAATGGACAAAGAATTTAATGATTACTTCATTACCTCCCCTCGCACTTGGAATGATTATATACTACCTGCAAAAATCAAATTAGTAAGATGAACAAACAAATAAGTTATATTTCATATTCTTTATAAATACTTTGTGATGATAATATGGGAGAGACGCTGATAGTTGGCTTGTTGACACAAATATTGTAACGATGAATTTATCCACTGGTAAATGGGAAAAGACGCTTATCTCTCTTTCAGTTTAGCACCAAATTGTGGAAGAGTAGGATGTGAGAACCTATTACTCCCATCCAACTCCTCACTTCTTATTTTTACTTTGTTATTTGAACGGTATAATCTACTACAGGTTGGCCTGACCAAGTATACACAATGACATAGTATCTTCCTGCAGATACGTTAAATGAACCATCACTTAGGTTTGCTACAAGGTTTCCACTCTCATCTTCTACTTGAACATTGAAGTCTCCACCAACAGAGGTTGCATCTATTAAAACATTTCCAGATGTATCTATATCAAAGTAGAACCAATCTTGATTATCACCTGCATCATAATCTAAAGAGCCTTCTATACTACTATCAAGCAAGTTAGCTTCTGATCTACGATCATTAGGTTCTGTCTCTGTATCCGGGGTTGTTGTACCTCCATCACCACCGCCATTTCCTGCTCCATTTACAGTAATCGTGTATTCAGCTGTTAGCTCTCCACTCCACGTATAAGCAATAACATAGTATCTTCCAGCTGGAACATTAAAGGTACCATCAGTTAATGGTCTTGCTATGACATTTCCAACCTCATCCTCAACAACTACATTTATTTCTCCACCAACACTTGTTACGTCAACAGCTACATCTCCTGCTGTATCAACATCGATATAGAACCAATCTGTGTGATCACCTGATGCGTAATCTAACGTTCCACTAATTTGATCAACTAGTTGATTCGCTTCGGATTGTCGGTCGTTGGGTTCTGATTCAAAGTCCGATGGTGGTATAATAACACCGCCATCTCCAACGGTAATCGTGACACTATCACGGTCCGTTAAACCGTCATCATCCTCTACGGTTAACGTTACATTGTAATCACCAGCAGAAGTAAATACATGAGTAGGGTTTGCTTCATTACTCGTTGTTCCGTCACTGAAATTCCATGTATAGGATACAATTGTTCCATCAGAATCAGAGGATCGATCTCCATAAAATTGAACAGTTTCATTCACATTTACTGGAGAACTTGGACTCTCGAGGAACGCTGTTGGTGGAGTTCCTATAACTGCTCCACCTGGCAATAAACCATGGAACACCACATCGAATTCATAATTACCACTTGAATTTACGCGATGATTCACAAAGTAAGCTGTTACAGTTCTATAACCACTCCACCTTGTGTCTAAGCTTCCCAGCACATCGTTTACGATGGTATTCATTGCTTCCTTGTCACTACTCCAGCCGTATGATCTTCCACCTTCATACGTACCCTCCACCGAATAGGTATTCAAAAGATCGGATCTTTTTTGCCTATTCAATATATTGTATAAAGGAATTTCATTTAAAATATCATTCTCAATCGTACTCAAATCACGATCTGTATGGTTCGCCGTATAGTCATCTTCAACAAGAACCACTCGGCCTCCATCCCTGACTAGCTCGTCTAAATGAGCCTGGTAATCTGTTTCTAAAGTTGTATCACGAGACAATTCATCCATGTATCGATCGAAGCCTGAAGCATCCTCTGCTTGTAAAAGCTCAAGAACTCGATCAAATATATCCATATGCTTTTTCGCAATAAAATCATAAAAAGCATATGAATAGTCATAAATATCCCAAGAACCATATGTTCCATGTAATACCTCATCTAGCGTATAGCGATCCCTAGGGTCTGAATGTATATTTCTAATTTTGGTTGATCTAGTGTCAATTCCAGTTCTTGTTGCTCCAGCAAAGAATTCACCGCCTCCTTCTTCCACCCAAACCAATCGATCCCAATCGTATAGAGAAGTACTTCCCCACATTCCAGGGATTAAATATCTACTTTGTAGATAGTGGAAGTACTCGTGACGGAATAACTCCTCAAGTTCATAAATACTATCGGTTGGTACTTCTCGATCCCAGGTAAAAAACGTTCCCCATGATTCAATATAAATCCCGCCATTATTCGTATCAACATTGTTAAGATATCGATTTATATCGTATTCGTCGCGGTCATTATAAATAATCGCTGTAAGAACATCGTCTGCATTCCCCAGTTCAACTGGTTCATCTACTCCGTAATAGCGATGGAATTGAGCCTTTTCTTCCTTAGCAGCCCAATAAATTCTTTCAATTTCTTCTTGTGTTACTCTATCCCCTGCTTTAATGACAAATTCCCCATCATCAAAGACATACTCATTTCCATAGTAATGATCTTCATAATCTCTAACGACTCGATCATAATTAATGCTTCCACCTAAATCTGAAACTTTCTTCGCTAAGGCTATATAGATCATACCGTAATACGGATAGTCATTGAGTGCACTTTCAAATGTGTCCAATACAAAATTAGTATTACTATGAAATCTTCCCTCTTCACTTATGAACCAAACGGCATTATCTACTAGCCACTCATGTTCCGTCCCCTCAAATTGACTAAATGTTATGATCTCTGCTATTTCACTAAAGAAATAATCAATTTGTCCATACCAAGGTACTTCATTCTCAGAATTGTATGGACCGTTACGATAAGTCCAGTATTGAACGTATTCTAGTCCACTAATTAAACCATAAAATGCTGAATTTTTTGATGTTTCTTCTATATATGTGTTTACTCTTGAATGATAATCCTGGAATATAGGGAGCGCTTCCTCAAATAAAGCGAGATCTACCGTTGCATGGCTGATAAAAAATCCAGTTTTCGATACAACAGCATCTTGAGTAGCTGTTCCTAATGCAAAATTACTATTTCTCATAACAGAAACAATTGCAGGTGTGACTTCTTCCCTAAATGAAAAGTCACTCATATAAGCCATCTCAGGGTCCTCATAATCAAACTCATATAGAAAACCTTTATTCACCACTTCTATTAAAATAGCGAGTCCTCTATCATCATTCGCAGTGTATCGAGATCCTAAGTATTCAATCTCATCTAATAAATAGCGAATACGCTGTTGATCCCCATAGAAATCCACTACATCCATGCTATAGCTCCAAAAATCTGCAATATCATCAATTGATTCCATTGAGACTAAAGTATTTACTAATTCTGCATCACTCATTCTATTTAAATCATAAAACGAATAAGAAGCTGCTGCAGAAATGGTAAAACTACCATTGTCATTCTGGCTTTCAGATATAGGGGCATCTGGACGTATTCGATCTAAAATATCTGCATTTTTAACGTGTACTGTTTTTTCACTTTCCAATGCTTTTTCAAATAATTGTTTAGTCTCGAAACCACTCTCAAGCATCTGGTCATAATTTGCTTTACTTTTCTCTTGTGCATATGCATTATATCCTACAGGAAGTAACAAGCTGGCTATGAGAAATGAGCTACCTACCTTTTTTAATACTTTCTTATTTAATTTTTTCAATAATTTAGTCCTCCTAAGATTCTGTTTTTTAATTACGCGCTTATGAAATAAGGAATTAAATTAGATAAACACTAAATTTTTACTATGTTTTCAAAAAATAAAATCCTGTATATTCAGTGCATGATATAGACAAGGTTCTAATAAGAGGAATAAGAATAATAGAATTGCGGTGAAAATTGATAAAATAGATTCAAAGAGAGGTATTAAAACAAGCCAATCGGCTTAACAGAAAAACATTATTGTTAGTTAATTCCGTAACAAAGCTAACATATTGTTTATTTCCCCCTTTTTAAAATTCATAATAATTTCTTTCGATGTATATTAATGCAAACTATGTGCCAAGTTATTATTTTTTCGAATACATACTCAAAATACTGTTATTGTAAAAAGTAATATTCGTGAATGTCACTTCAGAAAGACAGTGTAATCAATGTAAAATTAAGTTTACATAATTCAGAAATTTACATTAAAATGTATAAAAAATTTACAGGACAATGATTTTCCCTACATCTTTTTTGAATACAAACATGAACCTAAAATGAAGAAAAGCGCTAATCCTTTTACAGATTAGCGCCATTTGCTGAAGATCACTTTAGTTCCTAATAACTATATTATGAAATAATCTTTGTTAAAGCCGTACAAGAATGCTATTTAGATACCAATTTAATAAAGTAATTCCTTGTATAAAAGAGTTGGATATCGATTAGGTTTAGATATAATTATTTTTGGATTTAAACACCAAAATTTACATAATATAACTTTTCGGACTTAACCACTAAATAAAAAATTATAAATAAGTACTTACCCTTACTTTAAGAGATGAAATACCTCCAAGGAATATAGAATTTCATTTTCTTTTTCCATATTTGCAAAACTTCATATTTTAGTTTCGATCTCGTTTTTTTAGGAACTGGGAGTGTTAAACTCTCGGCTTTCCATTTCAATATTATCAGAAATTTTGTTTGTTCTTTTATTAAATTCAAAGATAATCAAAGCTACAAACGACATTACACTAAATGTAAGTCCCGATATTAAAAACACATATCCTATGCCAAGTAAATTAATTAGCTTTGCTCCGATTAGAGGGGCAATTAAAATCGGAATATTTATGATTGATTGTGCAAATCCATATACCTTCCCAGTCATAGTTGATGGAGTTTCAGTTTGAATAATGGTTGCAAATGCGATCGGAATACCAGCACCGATCACTCCAATCATCATCCAAATTATAAACCAAACTACAACATTCAGAGAAATAACATTTATTCCCCCAAGTCCAATTATTGAAAAAAGGATTCCGTTCATGATGGGAATTGTCAAAATCATTCGTATAGGATGGATTCTGTTCCCAAAAGATCCAACTATGAATGCACCAAGAACACTACCCAGGCCTATCCCACTTATTATAAGAGAGAATGACGTAGAAGGAATACCAATTTCTTTTGACCATAGAGCTATATAGCTATCATAAAGATATATAAAAAACATCATGGAGAATACACACAAAACTGCAATAATAAGATATTTACTTCTCACAATTTGTTTTAGTCCACTTAACAGTTCCGAAAGGAATTTTGTTTCTTTCGATTCAATATTAGGTGTCATTTTTTTCTTTACATTAGGTAACCTTGAGAGTAAAATAGCAGAAATTAAAAAACATATACTATTAATAATAAAAGCATATACCGGATTCCAAAACGCTACAATAACCCCACCAATAGTTGGAGATAATACTTTTGATATTTGAACAGATAACTGACTCAGTGAATTAGCCTGTAATAGTTGATTTTCAGGTACATATTCCTTTATAGCAGCCTGTCTTGCTGGATCAAAGAATGTAGCGACACTATGAATTAATACAATAAATATAAGTACGCTCCAAATATTCTGTGCAAAAATCAGCATGAAAGTAAGTATACTCCTAACAAGGTCACAAATAATCATTAGTTTCTTTTTCGAAAATCGATCAGCCCATACCCCTGAAAATGGACTAAGGAAAATCCACGGTATAGCAATTACGATGGGGAGGAGCGCTAACTGTTCGGCAGGTAGCTCCCAGTGATAGGTGAACATTATCATAACAGCCATAAAACTTAGCCAATTTCCAAAATCAGAAACAACCTGCCCACTAAATAGCCATTTAAATTCCTTAATTTTCAAAGCTTGTAACAAACTCTTCTCCACCTAATCTCCACCACCTAACATTTCATTTCCGCCAATGGAACTAGCATCTATTTACTTTTCTTCTGACGCTCATATGCTTTTTCGGTTAATTGATAGGGATCTTTGGTTTGTGAAAGTTCATTATTACGAAGACGGTAGATTGCTTGGTCTATCCATTCTATTTCAGTTTTGAGCTGTAACTTTACATAATCCATTGACAGCGCAGCAATACCTGTAATTAACGATACCTCATTGTTTTCCCATTGCTTAAAGTGATCAAGCATATGAAGTGATTCTTTTTTTCTCATTTCAAGGTGATTGATTAGTTGTCCACTGTCGTCTTTCCAAAAGCTCATTTTCATCATCAACTCATCACGAACAACTGGATAAGAAGGAGTTGCAGACAACCAAACTTGAAGCTCATCCCAGCCTTTTTTCGTTAGATCATAGACTTTGGTTGTTCTCCCATCCTCTTGTGTTTCATAACAATAAATTAATTTCTCATTTTCTAATTCTTTTAACTTAGGATAGATAGAACCATAACTTATCTTGCCCCAGCCTAATTCTCGTCCCTTATATTCAACTTCTTTTTTTATGCCATATCCAGACGACGGATACCAACTTAATACGCCTAATAAAATATGTTTTACTGACAATGTTACCCTCCTCCAACATCTATATATCGTTACGATATATTGTAGCGATATATATAAAATTCGTCAATAATAATTACAAATATTTAAACAACTCATATTTCATAATGTTGACTTTCTGGGCGTTTTCATAAGAAAACCTCCTCAAGAAAGGAAGTTTTTTCCCAGAACAATGATTTTACTGATAAAAAGTAAGTACATTAAATGCCCATTTTTATGGTTCCACACTTTTGTTATAACAACCTCCATAAAAAAAAGACGCTTTTCTGTATTACAGAATTACGCCAGTTGGTATTATGAGGTCAGCCAGTACATTTCTGGTTGATTTATTATTAATAGCTAATAATCTTAGAGTAGTAGGGATTTGCTACCCCTCTGCAATTTTGGTATCGTCTGGGTGGTATTAAATATAGTCTTCTGTTTCAATAGCAGTTGGGAATTCTGTAAGCATCTATTTTATTTCTTTAGAGTAATGACTTATTAACATTTCTTTTACTTCTTGTATGCTGGTTTCTTGATTAACAGTATATCCTAATTCTTCAAATGGTTTTTCGCATACCGTCAATCCTCCCAAAACAAAGAGCGGCTTCTACTGATTCAGATCAAGTAAGGCTTGCACGCTCTGTACTTATCCTGAAATAGCACACCCAAATTGCACTAACTTCAACATGGTGTTCTTCTAAAGTAAACTCTTCTTGGTTGTTGAAAAAAAATTACATCTCCCATTGTTCCAGCCATTTTAAAATCACTTGGTTTGTTTCATTCGGCTTTTCTTGCTGGATCCAATGACCGCAATCCAGATTGACCACTTCCACATTAGGCACGAACTCAGTTAGTTTTTTAGACTTCGGGATCACATCCCTGTCGCCATAGATCATAAGTGCAGGCTGTTGGATGATTGGGTTCACGTCCGCCAATATGCGCCAGTTGCGGTCAAGGTTCCTGTACCAATTTATACTTGCCGTGAAGCCTGTTGATTTGAAGGCAGAGATGAAAACAGCCAATTCGCTGTCGCTCATTATGGGTTCACCGAGTGGGTTTTCTGCTCTAGCAAGATTAATCATCGCCATACCTGGCTGAGGTGCTCTAGGAGGCTCGTTCTTCCGGTAAATGTTGCGAAGAAACTGGAATGTATTTTCTTCTAATATAGCGTCTGCGACACCTGGCTGTCGGTTGAAGTGAACAAAATAGTAGTCGTCACCAAGTACTTCTTCCATGAATTCGATCCAGGGTTTTTCTCCCCGCTCTTGGTAAGGCAAGCTCAAATTTACCACTTTATTTACACGGTTCGGATGCAATAAGGTCAGCCCCCAAACGACCATTGCACCCCAATCATGACCGACAAAGGTGGCATCTTCGTATTCGTAGTGATCGAGAAGTGCGATGAGATCACCCGACAAATTTTCAATGTCATAGTCTGTCACTTCGCTCGGACGGGATGAGTTGCCATATCCCCGCTGGTTTGGGATGATGACATGGTAGCCCGCTGCGACAAGGGCGGGCACCTGATGGCGCCAAGAAAAGGCATGCTCTGGCCAGCCATGACAGAGTACAATAGGTTTTCCTATATTTTGTCGTCCAGCTTCAAAGACTTCGAGTTCCACACCGTTGACTGAAATAAGGGCAGGCTTGGGAAAATCAGTTTTATTAATCATCATATTTCCTCCTATACAACTGTACTAAAAGACTGTTACAGTTAGCATAGTAGCATAGTGGTGTGACACTAGCGTGTCAGGTTTGAAAAAATAATTTACTGATATTTTTCAAGCATCGATTTTATTCTAGATGCAACAGCTTGGCGTACCCTTTCAGGACCTAACACTTCGACGTGTTCGCCAAAACTGAATATCAATCCGTAATACCATTCCTTCTCTGGAAAGTGTGCAGTCACAATCAGTTCACCTGTATTCAGAATTTCAATATTTTCTTTGTCAAAAATATCTTCAACTCGGGACCTCACCTGGGGTACGAATTTTAATGTAATGCTGGTTAAGGAGACCTGCTTCTTTGATGCCTCTTCAATTTCTTGATATGACTTTTCCCTACGCTTGAATAGTACATCTTCAACCTGCAAGTCAATAATGCGTGAAATCCTGAATACCCTGAAATTTGTTTTTAAGTGACAATAGCCAAACAGATACCATGTATAACCTTTAAAGATTAATGACATCGGTTCTATCTGTCTTGTACTTGTTTCGTTTGTATAGTTTCTATATATAATTGTAATCAATTGTGATTGAGTGATAGCATTCCGGATATTTTTGACCAGTTCTTTTTGTTTTGAGGTGTATGCCCAAGGCTGCATACCAATTATAATTTGCTCCATATGCAGGTCAAGATGATGAATTTTATCCTGTGGAATAATATTTCGCAGTTTTTCTATGGATGATTCAAGCTCAACATCCTCAAATGTAGAGTTAACACCTTTAAGTGCTGAAAGTATGGAACACAAATTGTTTAGTGTCAGCAACTGATGGTTTAATTTATAATTCTCCTTAATACCAAAACCACCATTATTCCCAGAGTATGATATGATCGGAATACCAGCCATATTAATAGATTCAATGTCTCTGTAAATCGTTCGAACTGAAACTTCAAACTTTTCCGCAAGTTCTTTTGCCGATATTCGACTTCTATTAAGTAATATAACAATGATTGTCAGCAAACGGTCTATTTTCATATTCATCCCCTTAATATATATTTGGCATATTCTAAAGTATAAGGTGTTTTTGTCAAAGTATTTTTTTACATATCATGCTTATAATCGCTGAACGTTTTGATGCCACGAATTTATTATCTTGCTACTATCTATTTTTTAGATACGCTTCTATATACTTGTAATCTGCCTCATCTAATCCTTCTGGTAAGTCATTTATATGAAAATAGTGTAAATCTATAGACTCTGATTTATCAATTTCAATGTTCCCTTTTGCTTCAGAAGTTAAATAAAAAGCAGTTATCGAATATATATCATCTCCGTTAGGTAACTTTAAGTAAAAGTCAGGTCCAGAAAAAACATCAAGAAACTCTAATTTCCTAATTTTAATCATTGAGTTTATTAATGTTATTATTGTAGCCTAATTATGATATTATAGATGATGTATCTTAGGATAGAGGGGGCTTAGTAGTACATCTACTGTAGTTTATGGAAAATAAAAAATACTTCTTATATCTGCTATATGTTTTAATCTTTTCTTCTTCAATAGTTTGGAGTGCTCACATAGTCTCTTATTCTACTCAAAGAGATGATCCAGAAAAAGAAGAGTATAGTGATTTATTGACTCAGTCTGAATTACTTGAATATCTACATATTTCCGAAGATGAACTAAAAGATATTATTATCGCAGACACAGTTTTAAAAAGACAGTTAACTAGTTATGATACATATCGATTTCTACCATATATTGAAATTGCTGATAAGAAAATGTTCCTTATGAATGAAATAAAAGAATGGTTGAAATATCAAAACAATCGTAACTAGTCAATTACCAACAGTAGTATCTAAATATCCTACTGTTGGTACCTTATGGTACTCATCCTTCTACATATAAAAGCGCCGAAGCCGAAAACTTGAATTCGGGATACTTATAAAATTACTTTCCGTTAGATAAATTAACCCAAGTATTCAAAGCAGTTTAGGTCCTCAAGATTTATGGTTTAAGATTACCAATTAATTTTCAACCAGCCGACCTCTCTAGGAAAATCATTTCGAGATAGTTTTTTTCCAGTAATAAATTGTCTATATGAAGTTATTGTTCCATCATGTGAAACTAAATAGATTCTTTTTTTACCAGTACTCTTACACCAATTCAAAAACATATCTGCTATTTTTTCAAACTCTTGTTCTGGTAGTTTATTTATTCCTTTTGTCCACCACTCTCTTGATAAGTCTTCTTCATCAATATCAAATTCATTGAATTTGTATTTAATTTTTTCTTTAGTTAGAAGTTCATCACAAGGAAGTGTAGTCCACTTTTGATTTTGAGGAAACATTCTTGGAGATAAAAAAGGACTTACTATTTTCCTACAATTTATTCCTTCACTCCAAATTTGGACTGTTTGTAATGTTCTACTCATAGGGCTAATTAAAATTAAATCAGTCGTTGATAAAGGAAACTGTTTTCTAAGTGATATAGCTTGATTCCTTCCTTTATTAGTTAATTCTGGGTCAGTTGTATTTAAACTGTTAGGTAAATCTATGGTATGTTCACCTTGTCCGTGCCTAATAAATACTAACTCCATCCCATTTCTCCTCTCAAAAACCATAACTAATATATAACATTCCCACCCAAATGAGAAAGACGTTTATCTTCAATTTAAGATTAGCGCACGATTGTCGAATAACGTATCTATTGTTAGTATCCTTGTGCTGTACATCCATTGACTTTGATTTGTTAGTTTACTGCATAAATTTAATTAATATTAAAATAGGTAAATTACTCTATGTATCAAAAAGGTTAATCCTCATAATTCGGTCTTACCATGAATTTATTAAATATATTATTTTCTAATTCTTCAAACGGTGTATTATATTCATCACCTGGAACCTTTACTAAGTTTAGATATTGATAAGCATGATTAAATACATCTACTTGACTGATTTTATTCTCTTCTGCTATATAATTTACCCACACTTCTGGCTGTATCAAATTCCGATCGTCATTTGGAACTGAACTGCCTTGATATTTTAAGTAAAAATATAGATGTATTAATGGATAGGCAGGAGATAAATTAAATATTTTAGCTTCCTCTTCAATTCCTGAAAGTTCATCCTCATCATATATACAAGGATTCTTCATATATTCTTCTTCTCTGGTTTTATTAAGATTCGTATCCCTATTGAAGATAGGGAACAATGTATTTATCAGTAGGTGCTTCATTGTTTTTCTTTTTTCATGTTCATCAATTAAATATGTATCAATTCGGTAAATATAATCTTTAAATTTGGTATTTATCATTTGATTTTTTAAACTGGTATTTAAAGAACTTTGTTTACCCTCGTCGTTAATTCCTACGTACAGAGCAGTGTTATTTTTATCATATAATACATACAATCCTTTTTTGTCTGGTGGTATCTGAAGCGGACCGTAGGACTTATCAAATTGTTTATCGTCTTTTGACCAATTTTTTATATTCCAGACAGCATACGTCATAAAAGGGTTCGGCAATTTGAAATCTAAATTAATTGAAATTTCTACTTGAGTTTCAGAAGAAGTAAGGTTTTCTATATATGATTTACCTTTCACCATCACTACACACCTTATTTAGAAATTTATAGTTGAAGCCATTAAATACATAATAGTTGTTATATATAATTATATACTATATAACAACCTACTACGTTAGCATAAGTACATTTGTTCACAATGTTACAAATGAAGAGGCTTATTGCAAAGTATAATGGCCACTAGGTGAAATAAGAATTCCTCCACAATATGGCTCTAAAATGCATAATGGCACATTTCTATGTTTCAGATATGCATTGAATAGCACATGAGCTTTAATCAGTAGGCTTTACGTCAATAAGAAAACCCTACAAAAATTTAATAATTACACTCAATAGTTTCTAATCAACAAACAAGGTAGTAAGTGTTACTCTACTTTTACAATATCCTTCACCTCGGCTCTTCTTGGCTTGGATCCTAATATGCTTCCTTTTATATGTGCTTGGATTTTATCGCCTAGTTTGAACTCCCTATAGGTAGAGAAAATCTAGATAATGTTTTCAGTAGAAAAGTTCAAGTTATGGTTAAAAACTAACAATGTACAATTCGGTATGTTGTTGATAGCATGTTTGATAATAGAACAAATCACATAATTAAATATTAAGGAAACACCGAACTAAAAAAGCAATAAAAAAAGACGCTTTTCTGTATTATTACCGAAAAGCTCCATTTTGTTGAATAACGTTGTAGGTAGGTCATTTATAAACACAATTCAACTTGAGATTATTATCCTTATGAATATTTTAATTAGGATCTATTAATGTACAAATTTCATAACGAATTTCAGCGTTAGAATTTGATAAGTTTTCAACTGTCACTTGCTTTATCTTTTCAAAAGGAATCGATATAGAATGGAATTCATCTAAGATGAAAAATGTGCTTTCCCCAATTTGAGGTATAAAAGTTAATTTAATTTTAAAGTTTTGGGGCTTTATTGTAATCATTCCGGTTTCACCCATACTATTCAATGTTAGAAAAATTGTCCTTGTAGTTCCCGTAGGTATAAAAAAATTTATACTAGGATCAGAATGAAAACATAATACATTGCAGCAGTTCGTCTTTGTACCTAACAAGGTGCATATAGCATATTCAAGGCTATTCCCGCCTTCCTCCAAATTGGCTACAGTAATTTGTTTTATGTTATCGAAAGGAATCGATATGTTTTCACTTGAATTTAAAGGAATAGGAATAGCATCACCAACTTGAGGTATGAAAGTTAAAGTTATTGGCTCGAATATCGTAAAAAGAGAAATAACTCCCTTTTTACCGCGATTAGGGATTGTATCGAAAATTGTTAATGGAGGACCCTGGGGTATTCGCATATCTATGCCATTTGAAAAAGTTTCACCTATTGTACATAATAAATCGCAACATTTTTCTTGAGTTACTTTTGATGGTGCTACTGTTTTTTTACAACTACAAGACGTGATCATGAATAAAACACCCTTTAAATGAATTTATGTTTAGTGTACGTATTCTTGTTTTTGAATGTGTGTATGTTTCACTATAAGATATCGACTACTAAAAACAAGAAAAGACACGTCTCTTAGAGAAACGCGCATTGGTATTATGAGGTACTTTCTTTTCTGAGAGTGCCTAACAAGTATAGGGAGTACTTCCTTAGGGCTTACAGATAATAACTCACATTGGGGAAACTGGGACATTACCTTGTGCAATAGCACAACAGTTAAAAGGCTCCATTGTACCTGGACTCGGCCCGATTACCGTTGCTGAAATTGGTGTTTCCAGCGGGAGAACAGTAGCACAAGTATTATAATCTTTAAAAATTGTGCATGTTACAGTGTCCCCTGCCAGTAAGGTATTATTACGAGTACTAAATACGAGTCTTGTAATGATTGCATCCTCTGATATGACATATTATTATTAATGAAACCTCCGGCAGTACCTAGTCCTATGAAGGAAGAATCTCCAATAAGTTAATTTGTAGCTAAATAAATCTTCTCTACTTGCGGCCCTGGTTGCCCCTGCATTCCCATCTGACCTTGTGGCCCAGGTTTCCCTGGTGGTCCATGCAGTGGTGGTGGAACAACTCTACACTTACAACCTTTATCTTTCATTAAAAATTCACCTTCTAGAGTTTTTACTTTATGTGTATGGTTATTCGCAATAGAAGGTTAGACTAATATATATAACGTAACTTAAATATGCGAATATCTATGTTAATAAGGTCAACGGGAGCTAAGCTACTTATTTATAGTCAAAAATAATAAGTGACGACTATCTGTATTTCAGATTAGCTCCATTTTTTGAAGAACTCTTAGCTAGTATTACTGATTTCTATGTTTGAAAAGTCGGAAACTTTCTTGCTATTAAGTTAAATTTTAACCACGTTACTAAAATTTTTATTCTACATACTGACTGACATGTGTATGCACCCCACCCTTAAAAATTTTTACCCACTACTAATTACACATTATTATTAATGTCAGTATAGGATAAATCCCTTTCTAACTTAATTTTATATTCATTTCCACTTATCTCTACGATAGTTTAAACTTATATCAAGTCATTTTTATTTCTGACTAAATTAACAAAAACGCCTTTTCAGGCGTTTTTGTCTTCATTCCTCTATCGGATCGATGCCCTTGATGGTGACATCTTGTTTTTCAAAAAGGATGGCTTCGTTAGAGAGAGTAGGTAGTTCGTTTAAAAGACTGTCTTTCTCTTCACCTTCTACCCTTTTTAGTTCCTCAGACTCTTCTTCCGCTTCATAAACAAGCAAGTCTTCTTTTCCAACATCAAAATTATAACTAGACTCATCGATATTATAAGGAATTCCTATTAAATACAATTGATGTTCATTTTTTATTTTCCTCAGTAAGAGCGTATACCCGTTATCTGATAAGAAAAGTCGTTCTTGTTCTGATTCATTCAGATTCGAGAAAGATCCTTCACCATAAATGATAAAGATAAAATCATCGGAATTCGACCTGATTTCATAATGCCATAACCGGCTCGAGAAAGGATTTCCACTTCCCGCTTCAATGTACACCTTATCACCAGGGTATTGTTCAGACAATTGCTTTGTCATTTGAGTTTTCGACATCTCCCTTACCCCTCCATAGGAAGCCAGCAGAACAACTCCGACTATAATGAGTTTTGGGGCCCATTTTTGCCTTCCCGTTTTATGAAGAACCAGAATAAGTGCAAATAAAACGCTAAAGGAAAGAACAAGGAACCCATCGCTCCCGTTCAATACATTTAAACCAATATCTCGATCATATGTTATTGGGAAGAATAAAGGCAATCCATTATCTAGAAAATCCATGAATAAATGCCCAATTACGATAGAAAAAAACATAGACATCCAACGGATCTTCAAAGTCAGTTCAGGAAAAATAGGACGGATCAGAACCGCTATCCCTAAACTAAAAGCTGGAGCGACAAATATCGAATGACCCATCAAATACAAACGTACTCCTAAAAACTCCAAAACAGGAAAATCGGTGATACTTGAAAGAACCCCTCCTGCAAATTCAAAGATCAAAGTCAAATCAGGGGCAATCCCCGCAATGACTCCTAAAAACATAAAAAGAAACAATTTCTTTTCCGGAAGATAACGACGACCGATCAAATACGCAACAAAGGCTCCGACGGCGCCGTGATATCCCACTTCACTAATTAATGTTAAAAGCATGATTAAGACTCCTTTTTCGTAGATTATGAAGAACGAGTTTCACTAACCAATTCGTTTTCGTCGGAAAATCCTTTGATAATAACAGGTTCGTCTACTTTCTCGGTTGAATAAAAGAAGATATAACCTTCATAGGGATAGAACTGGATCTTTCCATTGGAATCATTTATGGATATTTTTTCATTAGAATCATTGACCGAAATTTGTTCAATTTGTTCGTTTGTGATTACACCCAATATCCCTAATGACTCGTTCGGAAACAAGGTAATGTCTTCATCTTGATCGGATACTTCGAATACCTCTTTCATTTCCCCGTTTACGACTTCCATTTCGGTGCTTCCATCATTTCTCGTTACCAAGTTGATTCCGATGTCTTCACCCAAAGCAATGGATTCTACCCAGTTGATGGAAGAATCACTTAGATTTTCTTTCATATACCGAACCAAATCTATGGATGTATAGATCAAAATAATCGTGAATATGAGTAACGACCCCACGATGGAGAATCGCATCAAGGGGGTCATTTTTGTTTGGTTAGTCTCTGTCACACACATTTCCTCCTAACTGATTGATTCGTTTTCTATGTTTTGTAGAAACGTTTCATGTTCTCTTACTTTTCTAGCATAACATTCAAATCTTACGTTTTTCTTTGTAACATAATGAAGAATTTCTTAAGATTTCTTCATGTTTATACGATGAGCTCTTTTTAAACATAACCATGCAGGTTGTTTTTTTAAAATGGAATGATAGTAGAAAATTTTAAAGAAATGTTTATAGGAGGATAAAAATCATGAAATATCTAGGCGAAAACAAAGAAGCGCTTGTTTCCCAATTAGAAGCTTTATTTTTGTCCTATAAAGTCAATCTAGTTGGTGAAGGATATATTAATTGTGTTGTGATGAAAAAGAACCTAACGGAATTCGCTTAAGAAATCTCTTCATTCATATACTTTCAAATTTATATCTTTAGTTCTTGGCATAGTTGCTATTTACCCTGAGTACAAGCAGCCTCAACAGAAGCGATTATTACCGACTGTCTTATCTATGCTGAAGAACTAAGATCATAATCTTATATTTGGAGTATTAGCAAGAAAGAACAGAAGAGGGATAAAACAAAAGAATACTCCTAACATTACTTTTTAGCACCACTATAAAAATCAATTTTTCCGATTAATAAGGAGTGAAGTCAAGGGGAAACCTTTAGTAGATACGAACATCGAAGCTACCTCTAAAGTGAACGAAATAAGGTTTAAAGCTCTTTTAGATCAAATTAGGTTAAAAGTTATCTATGAGTTAATGCATAGGAATGAACTTTGTGAGTGATACTTTTCTAAAAAACTTGGTGACATACCCCAATCAAAGCTATCATAATCATCTAAAGGTATTATCGAAGCAAGCTTTATTACTGAAGATCAAAATAAAGAATGGAATAATTACAGATTAAAACATGATAAGATATGGTTTTCAAACCCATTGTTATCCAACTAACATAAATAAATAATTAATATATAAGTGCACTTTTTCAAGAATTCTTATTCCATTAAATGGCCCTAAAAAGAAAAATCATCACAAATTCTCACAAAAAAAAAGAGAACTTATCATTTGTCCTCTTCTTAAAAATACTGACTATAAAATTGATGCCTTAATTTCCCACTTAATTGAGCGTATATTTTTGTTGTTTCACTTTTCTCATGACCTAATAAGCTTTGTATCAAATCAATTGGAGCACCATTATTTATCATATGTGTTGCATAGCTATGTCGTAATTGGTGAGGGTGAATATTCTTTTTAATTCCTGCACGATTAGATATTCTTTTGATGATATATCTCATGAGATCAATACTCATACGATGATTCGGTTTTCTCTCGGTCACAAACAATGCTGGATCATCGTCTTCTCTTTCATCTAAATATCTTTTTAACCAAATGTCACATCTTACGTTAAAGTACACTTCTCTTTCTTTATCTCCCTTACCCATAACAAACACTGACTTACTTGAAAAATTTATATCATCCCTATTTAATTTAACTACTTCACCAATCCGACAGCCTGTAGAATACATAAATTCGAATAACGCATTTTCCATCGATGTATGACATGATTCACGTAAGAGTTCTATCTCTTGCTCAGATAGGAATTTAGGGATTCTTTTACCTACCTTCGGTTCTTTTAGTTTTGAAGCTGGATTTTTATATACGATACCTTCTTCAAAAGCCCAATTAAACAGTGATTTGATATATCTAATTCTATGACATAAACTTGAAGCCTTTAAATTTTCCCCAGTCTCAATCAAATACTTTTTTAGATTTTCAGTATTAAATTTATTCATTTCTATGTCTCCGAAATATCGATGGAGTAAATTATGTTGAAAAGAATAGTTTTTAATAGTTAATGTAGAATAGCCTTCAATCTTTTTATCAGATTGATAACGTTCCCAAGCCTCCAACAGTAACATAATCAATCACTCTCCCATTTGCTAGTTTTTAATCTATCAATAGTATGGACACTTTTTAGTAGTCTTATTCAACAATAGTAGAATTTTATAAATTACTTCTATGCCAAAGTCCTAATCATTTTGGTAATTGAGTTCTTTTCATATTCAAGGGGTCGAGTAGAATGGAGTCTTTTTACCTTACGGTAAATTGTACTTCCATCCCCTCACAGAACCGTGCTTGCACTATTAATGCACACGGCTCCTCCTAATCATCATTCACAGAAAATAACTAATATCTTTTCTTAAATCATATATATTCACTTTAATTCTTGGTGAAGGTAGTGGATATTTATCAAGAAATAGTCTGAATTTATCCCACGTAAAAGATTTCCTTTGACTTCTTCTATTGAGCCATTTAAACAATAATTTCTCAATTCCACCTTTGAATATACTAACATTTATTGTGTTATCTGTAATGCAATAGTAGTTGTAGTACCCTATAAGTGAGCGTCTAAATCTATCCATGATTATATGAATATCTTTATTTCTATTCTTCTTCAACCATTCTTTAGACTCTTTTAATTTACTTTGGACTTTCGTCCGACTCGATTTCCGCTTCACCCGAAATTTCCCTTGTTTACTTTTACTGCAATAGTGAGTAAATCCTAGAAAATCATTTTCATAGATGGTATTTAGTATCTTAGTAATGCCTTTTTGAACAACCTTATCCTCATGTTCCGGTATACCTAATGGTCTTTTCTTGCTTGAATTAACCTTCGGAATATACATTCTCCTTACTGGAACAGGACGGTAGCTTTTGCTTTTCATTCTGCTTACTAAATCATCTAGGTTTTCTTCTAAACTTTCACCGTATATCTCTTTAGTTGTACCGTTAATCCCAGTTGCTTTCCTATTGGGTAGTTCATAATGACATTGAGCTAGTGCTTGCTTATTTAATAAATATGCAAGTGATGTGAATTTCATTTTAGGATTAGATTTTGCTATTTCTGCTATCCTTAGTAGTTTTGTTTCCATTTAATATAACCTACCTCTGTGTGTAGTAAATGTGTCTATAGTAAGGTTAATAATTAGGTAGCAGCCTTTCCTCCATCGGCATTACCCAACTTCATTGGTACTACGCTGCTATCCGACTCCCTACAACGGCA
>NZ_JAEUFG010000043.1 GCF_018588585.1 Bacillus sp. SM2101 | reverse complement strand
AGGTTCGCTTGTTAAACGGGATCTATGTCCCAACCAGCCAAAAACATGTTTATACAAGTAGGGGGCGAACAGTTTTGTTGACGAGATCAAGTCCCACTGGCGCTGCGTTCTACCCCGACTACCGCTATCATAAGACCTCATGAAAAAAGGTCAACCAGAAAAAACTGGCTAACCTTATATTACGATATGGCGCGATGATCTAACATTATCTGTTTGTTATGAAATGTTATAGGACTACCGGCAGCATTTTGACACCAATCTAATGTATTTATTAGAAAAAAGTTACTTAATCTGTCCTCTGAATTCAGATATAGCTATTGCTAACACTAAGCCAACATAAGTTACCCTAGTTGAATAAACGTTAAATTGTGATGCACCATCTATCTTTCTAGCACCTTCAAAAGCACCTATCTCAATAAGAATGGTGATAGGTGCTATGGCGCGAATTTTAAGGATACCTTATTATTTTTATTCGAATGCAATTAAATGATAATTATATGGTACGCCCATTCTTTTCTTTAAACAGCTAAAAGATGATATCCTGTTAGCTAGTATTTATTCGAGTTTTATAAATTATTCAAAATAATTGAAAAACACTAAGGGAACTTTTTGTTTTTCATTCTTCTTCATCATATAATATGTGGCTGGATATTCACTAATATAACTTACTTTATTTTTAAACGAACATCTTTGTTTATACGAATTGGATAATCCGCAAGCTTAAATGTTAGGGGGCTAATATAATCCCCTGGATTTAGATCTATTCTCCAAGTACCATCTCTACCCTTACCTGATTGACCAGATGAGAGATAATGTTGACCGTCTGCATCATAAAATTCTACATTTAGATCCGTTACTTTGGCATCAGAATAAGGTATCATTTTGAATTCAAGCGAAACAGGATCTTTTCCTTTTTTATAACTTCCGGATACGGATTGTAATGATAGTTTATCATCAGGTGCCTTTATAATTGTCTCGTTTTCTAAGTCAATTACAACATCTAACGAGTCCTTATCAACTGCTCGAATTCCTGAGAATTCAATATATAATTCTTCCAGTTTATAAAAGTAACTACTTTCAAACCTAATAATACCATTATTAATCATATTGTAGGACATTGGTCCACTCTTATTGTTAAACCAATTATTTCCATCCTGATCAGTGAGACGTAAATTTTCAAAGCCTAGTATCTCTTTATTATTTTTGTCATCAAAACTTACTTTTAATTCTGAGTGTGTTGGGTTTATAGTTAAATAATTGAAATATACACGTTGTCCATCTATATCAATTGTCTTATTAATTTTAATAGTTTGTTCTACAGCTGAAAATAGTTTTTTATTAATTGAAAAAGGGATTTCATATTTATATCTAGCTATACTTTGATTTTCATTAGACTGAAAAGGGACTTTTAAGATTAAATTCTCCGGTAACTCTTCATTCAGACTTAAATCAATTCTTATTAAATTATTATTTAAGGGCCTATTCCATTCGCTTAATACAAGATCAATTTTTTCTCCATTAATACTATATAATTCAGGATACTCTATATAATGAGGTTTATTATTCTCTTTACATTCAATTGTATAAAAAAGGATAAGTTTTTTCTCATCTAAAATAGCATGTTCAATAGTGAAAATATCTCCATTATTTTCATCATAGGCCCCTATTGTTTGAATATAGTTATTATTTATGGCTGCCTTGATCCCTTTATCATTATTAATTATTTGTACGACTTTTGAGAGACCTGGTATGTTAGTAACATACATCGCAAATGTTGGTGAGATTCGAATAGAACTTATGAAAATCAATATAATTAAACTAGATACTACCGTAGAAATATAAAACCTTCTCCTTACTTTCTTTCTTTTTTGTGCTTTATAAAGCCCATTTTTAGGGTTAACATCTAATTGATTCAACACCATCTGTTGATTGACATCCTTAAACCTCATCTGATTGACCTTTTCTGGATAACTCCATTTATCTTTCAAGAATCATTCCTCCTTCTCCCTCTATATAGTTTTGCAAGCTTTTACGAGCGCGAAACAATCTGCTTTTAATCGTGTTCTCGCTAACATCTAAAATGTTTGCGATCTCATGTATTGATAAATCTTCATAATAATAAAAAATAATTACTTCACGTAATTTTACCGAGAGCTTTAAAACATAATTAAATAGAATTTCATCGTCTTCATTATTAACAATTTGAGAAATCACAGAGTCTAGATATTGTTCATTATCTCTCTTCACTACTGAACGAGGAATAATATTACGAAATGACCAGCTTTTTACATAATCCTTACAACAATTAACTGTAATCCTGTATATCCAAGTCTTATAAGAAGAACGATTTTCGAAATGATGTATAGATTGATAGCAACGAATAAAGACTTCTTGTGAGAGATCTTCAGCTAACTGCTTGTCCTTTACATATGTAAACGCCACACGCAATACCATATCACCATGATTTTTCATTAAATCAACTAAAATTTGTTGGTTGGACTCTTTTTCCAACCTTCCTTTTTCTTTATTCAAGCCTTTTCCCTCCCTTATCACTAGTTAGACGAATATAGTTGTACTCCCGTTCCCTTATCCCAATTAATTTTTTCTTCTTGTTTTTCCGTTCCATATAGCAAAGTGGAGAAATAGAAATAAAAAAAAATGATTTACAAGTATCCATACTAAACTACCTTTCTCAATATAGTAAGGGTATTGTAGTTTTGAAGAAGCTTGTGGTTATAAAAAAGGCGAAATAAATTTAGTAAACATAAGATAGATTGTGTTTGATAGGGGGATGTTCATAAGATAAAAAAATGAGAGAATTATCAAACTAAATGTACAACATGTTACATTCACCTAGTAATTCAACAATATGGCGCAAGAATGTAATTAATTAGATATTGTGTAGATAAGAAAGTAAATTACACATCTTTCGCTTGTGTATTGAGAGAACGGGTGCAAATCGTTTTAAGCAATGATCTTCAAAAATAGGGCAAGAGTTGAACATTTATGTATTGTAGAAGTTGTTCATTTTTTTTCTGAAAAGTAAGCATCGTAAAATATGAGATATAAAAATATGGGGGATATTATGTCATTAATTTGTTTAGAAGGAGCAAGTGCAGTAGGAAAAACTTCTACTGGTAATGAATTTGCAAAAAGAACTAATACGTACATAATTCCAGAGGTTAACATTTTATTCGAACGTCCTAAAGAAGAGTCAAAAACATGGTATCTAGAACGACAAGTTGAACGCTGGATGATAGCTCAAGAAAAACTTCAAAAATATGATACTGTAATTCTTGATGGTGATATATTTCAACCGATTAGTTATAATTGGTGCTTTGATTTTAAAATATTTAATCAAAGTTTGGATTTTATTTATCAATTTTACTTTGAGGAAATAAAAGAGGGTAGAATAGGATTTCCAAATAAGTATTTTTATTTGTACACTAACGAAGAAAATATAAGGTATCGAAAAGAAAATGATAGTACTAGAAAAAGAGGGAATTTTGAAAATCATATAAAAATTATAGAACCACATAAACGTTATTATAAAGCTTTAAACGAACTTGCACCTAATTATGTACAATTAATAGATGCCAAAAGCATAAAAGGAAATATTAATACAATTGCAGGTAATTTACCTACTTCTTCATTAATTAAGGATTCAGAAAAATTGCTGGATAAGGTTAATAATTGGCTATCAAATAACAAAGCATAATTTCTTTCCTTTTTGTACTTTAAAAGAAAGTCACTTTTAAATTATTAGGTAATTGTATTTAACATCAATCTTCAGCAATCTAGCGCAAGAAGCTAGTAAAGGCTATCTGGACTATGTTAAGGATAGTTACCTATTAAGCAAACACAAATGATAAAGTGTTTCGATGATTTAAAATGAGGAGGATACATTGAAAAAATTATTAGTAGTATTAATATTGATCATAGCAGTATCAACATCTTGTTCTAAAGAAGAAATAATAATATGAATATACATTTAGTGGAGAAAGGGAATATTGGAAAGCAACATTTGTTACAACAGGCACACAAATCTGGGGAGATGAAAAGGGTCAGCTCACGTATGATCATGAAAAAGATGATAAGTTCATATTGGAGTATATTGGAGGACCCAATGAGTTTTCACAAATTGAGACTTTAGAGTACACATATGAGACATCTTCTGTAGGTGTTAATAGTAGAGAAACGTTTACTGAACCACCAACCAAGAAAATATTTACTGATTCTAGTAAAGGTAGTGCAAAAGTTCAAGAGAATGAAATTATACAAGTTACTGTCAAATGGAATCAGTTTGAAGAGGTATTTGACTTAATTAATGAAATAGATTAATTAAAGAAACATAATAGAGATAATTGTCATATTATAGGTGTTATTTGAATACGATGTAAATCCTTCAATGGAATTTTGAAAATTTAAAATATATTTATTATTTTCTGTTTGATTATAAATTATTAGGAAACTTATTGATTAATGAGTCGGCTGTTCTTCATAAATGAAAAATTGGGACTTTTTATTTGACATAATCAGCAATCTACTTTGCATTATAAGTAGCTTAGCTCCATTTGTCCCTTATTAACAAAGACTAAAGCATATTTTTGCCACGCTAAACTTGTTAGTCCAACCTTCTATAGAAAAGAATCATAAATATAAAGTATATACAACTATAGGAGGTGACAATTACTAATGAAAGATAAAGATTGTAAATGCAGGGTCGTTGCACCACCACCACAAGGACCACAGGGGTCACCGGGGAAACAAGGGCCAATGGGACTTCAAGGGCCACCAGGACCACCAGGAGTTTTAACTTACGGAGTTTTAAGAGATGATGGAGGTCCATTTCCTGGAGTGGATGCGCAACCAATTACTCCCTTGGGAGGAGCATATGACACCCCAGGGCCTTTTAGTGGTACTACACTTAACCCTCTCTCTATTACTGTGCAAAATGCTGGTGACTACGAAATTTCATTTACAGTTATAGTATTCGATGCAGATGATTCAGGATACAATTTTGAAATTGATTTAACAATAGACGGTGTATCACGATCTGATACAAGTATAGGAATGGTGGGAGATCCAGGAGTTGTTACAGAAAATACAATCACAAGAACCACTATACTATCTTTAAATGCTGGACAAACAATTAGTACAGAGGTATCTTTAGTGTCAGGAACTACCATATCTTTTATGAAACCCTCTCTTAGGGTAATACAGTTATCTTAGAGAAATGAAGGCTTCCAGAAACTGACGATTAATAACGTCAGTTTCCTTGTATATCCATGAATACAATGTTCAAATCTAGCTTACATAATAGCAAAACCATCACACATTTACTTTACTATTCTGTATTAACTAATTCGGTATGATTACAACAGCCTCCGGATTAACCCCAACAGGCACAGTAGCAATAAGGGAATGAGTTTTCACATCAATGACAGAAACAGTCCCAGGATCAGTGTCGTTTGCAACATAAGCTAATTTTCCGTCAGGTGTAAAAGCAATATCTTCTGTCTCGTTCCCAACAAATACAGTCGCAATAACAGCATGCGTTTTCACATCAATGACGGAAACAGACCCAGGGATAATATCGTTAGTAACATAAGCAATTCTTCCATCTGGTGTAAAAAAAACATCCTCTGACTCATCTCCAACAGACACAGTGGCAGTAACGGAATGAGTTTTTACATCAATGACGGAAATAGTTCCAGGAGTAACATCATTTGCAACATAAGCGATTTTTCCATTAGGAGTAAAAGTTACCCGTGGATTCTCCCCAGCAGACACAGTGGCAATAACGGAATGAGTTTTCACATCAATGACAGAAACAGTCCCAGGATCAGTGTTATTTGCAACATAAGCGATTTTTCCATTAGGAGTAAAAGTTACTCGTGGATTGAAAGAAGGAGGCACAGGCACAGTAGCAATCACACTATGTGTTTTTGTATCCAAAACAGAAATTGTAGAATTAGAATTCGCAAAATAGATAATTTCACCATCGGGTGTGATAGATATCACCGAACCAAGATTATCTGGAACTGTCGCAATAATAGAATGCGTTTTTGTATCTATGACAAAGATAAAACCGTTACTCGCAACATAAGCGATTTTTCCATCGGGCGTAAAAACTGTTTGAGCAGTTTGTACGTTAGTGCCAATTGTCGCCACCAAAGAATGAATTTTGGTGTCTATAACAAATATATTTCCAGTGTTATCACTCGTAACATAAGCTAATTTTCCATCAGGCGTGATGGCTATATCAGTTGGTTCAGTCAGACCGGGTACAGTAGCAATTACCTCATGTGTCTTCGTATCAATCACAGATATATTATTGGAATTAACATTTGCTACATAAGCCAATCCCATAAAAATCACCCACTCCATCATTTATTATAAATTTAATATATGAAGAATAGTCGAGAAATGCGATTCTTGATTTCAAATTAGTGTCATATCCGAAAAATGAATAATCTTGTATATATTATTCAAATCTAGTTTACATAATAGGAGCTATATGAACCGATGTATTTTCACAATCATTGATATAACTATATTTTTACAAAGTGAATGATAAAGAATATACATGATTTTTTACTTTGTTGATTTACCAAAATTCTTTTCATACAAGTAAAATTCGTTTCCAAAATTTCTTGCATAAAAAGTTATTGATAAGATGTATTTTATTAAACTCAAGTTAAGTTGTGTTTACTAATTATCAATCGTTAATGTTATTCAACAAAATGACGCTTTTCAGAAATGTTACTGAAAAGCGTCTTTATTTGTGTACTTCTTTCCGCGGCCTTAATTCTATAGTGTAAAATTAGTAGGAGAAAAGTGTGTGGATTGGAAAAAGATATAATATTTAAAGTGTACATATCGTGGGTGAATGATGAAAACACATTAATTATCGGAGCTACTGTATTAACAGTAATTCAAGTTAAATTGTAATTGTAAATGATGGACATTGATTAATATTCATATATACGGGGGTTATATAATGAGAGTAGGGAGAAAAATAAAGGAGATTATTGATTTTAATAGGGAAGAATCTCTAAGTGAAGTAAAAGAAAATAGAAAATTTATGATTAGTATTTTCTATCCAGTAGATAGCTTGTGGAAGGAAGAAAAAACTCCTGTATATTTAGACTTGTTTTCTCCACAAGATGAGGAAGCAGAAAGAAACTTTAGGAATATCGGGGTAAGGGAAAATCATCTTAGAGATTTAACTATAAACTGCTATAATGATGCACCTATTTCTGAAAACTATATCAACTCTCCTGTTATTATATATTCTCCTGGTATGGGAATTGATAGAGATATGTATCTTTTTAATATAAGTAGACTCGTCTTAGAGGGTTATATTGTGGTTACAGTGGGATCAACATGTGATACTTTATTTACTGTGTTTCCAAATAAAGAGATAGTATATCAGAGTAAAATTGTCCAAGATTCACCATCAACTAATTTTACGTTTCTAAAACAACTAATTGACATAAGAATTGATGATATCTCTTTATTGTTAGATTCTTTATCTGTGTGGAACGAAACGGATACCTTTTTTAGAAGGAGATTTGATTTAAATAGGGTTGGAGTTATTGGACACTCATTGGGCGGAGCAACAATATATGAGCTGGCTAAAAGAGATGTACGAATTAAAGCAGGAATTATACTGGATGGCAGTTTGCATTTAATCTCTCATGAAAAGAAAATAGATAAACCCTTCATGTCAATTCGACAAGAAAAATCATCCTATGAGCAAATGAAACAAGTCTGGAGTAATGAGATTGCAGAGGCATATAGTAATGGTCAACAATTATTATACGATGTTTTAACAGGGGATAAATTATTTCTTAAGATAAAAGACTCAGATCACATGTCATTTACTGATGTACCAGTAATTTTTAACCATAATGATAATCTAGATGAATCAGTAAAAGTAGTTCACGATACAATAAATGAACTAACTATTGCTTTCTTTGAACAATTTTTAAATGGTAAAGATACTTCTTTTCCTGAATGGGTTAATAGTAAAACGAATAATCCAAATATATACCTAATCGATTGTAAAGGGGAAATAGTGTAATACAAAGTGGATTGTAATTAGACAAACAGATTTTTGCATTCAAGTCATACTATAAAACAAGTCCATAAAGTGGTAAGCTAATGATTCAGTGTCACGATTTAAAATACATCCCTGTTATAAGATTAATCTTAGAGATGGACACATGAAAAATTTCAGGAGGTCTATAAATGAATATAGATAATAACGATATTTTAATTCGATTACGATACGCGCTGGATATCAAGAATATAGAGATGGTAGAGATATTCAAGCTTGGTGGAATAAATCTCTCAAAAGAAGAAGTGCTGAAGGTGCTCACAAAAACAGAGGATAGTGACGTTTTTGATGACAATGGAGATCAAATACCATGTGATGATGAGATGTTTCAGTCTTTTTTAAACGGCTTTATCACGTTTAAAAGAGGAAAGCAAGATCCAAAGCCGGGACAGCCAGAACGACCAGCATTAACGTATGAACATGTGAATAATCTTCTTCTAAAGAAAGTGAAAATCGCGCTCTCGTTGACAAGTGAGGATATGATCGAGATATTGGAAGACGCTGGAGTGATCATAACAAAAGGGGAATTAGGTGCCCTATTACGTAAAGAAGGCCATAAGAATTACAAAGTGTGCGGTGATCGGTACGCTCGGAATTTCTTAAAAGGACTAACGATAAGATACAGGGGATAAGACTTGAACCATACTTCTTGCTAAGCTTATATTACGAAGGTTAATCAACCAGTATAACCTGATTCTTTTATAAGTAGTGCAATATTTTTCTAAAAACACCTGAACTTAGCTTTCTCCTTTTGCAACATCCAGGACAATGACTGGATCCATACTTTATCACTTCTCCTTTTTATTAAATAAAATATCAATCTAGATGACCTTATAATACGATATGGCGCATTTCTGTAATGAAACGCGTCTTTTCTTTTAAGCTCGACTTAAATTTTGTACATAAATTAGGGACTTTAGACTTTATACAAAATCCCCTAATTCTTCAATTATATTAGTTTCATGCTAAAAGATTAATTAATTGAATTAGCTATATCAACCGTCATTTTACATCTTAGGGCCAGATCGTATTGTGAAGCTATGTACTTAAACTTTAGAGGCAGTATACTTTCAGAAGGAATATTGCTTATACTCAAGAATAAGTACTATAAAACCTTATGGAGTGAGAAAATGATGACTATTCCTTTTAGATTAATAGAACAAAATGAAGAAGCAAAAAATTTAGTTATTGTCTTACCAGGGGCAGGTTATACAACACAAGCTCCATTGTTACACTTTACAACAGGGTTATTTTACACTAAAGGTTTTGATGTATTACACATTAACTATACATTTAGTAGTCAAGAAATGTCTGATCTAAGTGAAATTGATTTCGCAAAAGGTGTACAAGTTGCAATCGACAATGCAATCAAGAACAAGACATATAGTAATTGTTATGTAGTGGCTAAATCAATAGGAACAATAGCATTGAGTTATCTGCTTGAAAATAAAATGTTGAAGGATGTAAAAGTAATATGGTTGACTCCATTACTGCAAAGAGATGACGTATTTAACAAAATGGTTAACAGTGATAATAAAGGATTTTGTATTATTGGAGATAAAGATAGTTGCTTCATTGTAGAACGGTTTGAAAAATTGAAGAATAATCCAAATCTTATATTAAAAGTGGTTGAGGGTGGAAATCACAGTTTAGAGCTTGATGGAGAACCAATAAAATCTATTGAAGTATTAAAACATATAATTTCTGATATTGATGAGTTCTAATAGTTTACTGGATATATTTAAAAGCATACCTTTTCATTATTCCACAATCTGGCGCTTTCTTGGAGAAAGGAGCTTCTTGTTGATATATTTACTTAGGTGAATCTTGTGGGTTTGCTGGAGTCTCTTCGATATCAGTACAAGAACAATTCGTATTATAGTTTGTGAAATATATATAAGAGAATCCAATAAGAGTGACAATTATTGCAATAAATAAACCTTTCTTAAACTTTTCTTTTGATTTAATAGTATTTAGTATTGGTGAAATTGGGTTAGGTTGCTTCATTAATTTCCCTCCATTACTATAAAGAGTTACTGCACATTAATTTTAATGGAAATAAATAAAGAAGGAAAGGGTTGACATCAATAAATTAAAATTAGTTTAATTTTTTTTATCACAACTTCTACAATCTATAGCGATCTTCCACAAAATGGCGCATATCTGAAATATAGATATGTGCCATTATTCATTTTAGGGACAGTTTGTGGAATAACGTTAAATATTTAATAGGTTATAACCTGCAGAAACTGGCTTAATTTGCTGACTCAGACTATATAAAAACTTATCAAATCCCTTTTCCGTTTTAGGAGGGGGATTTTTAAATTTCTATATGCAGGGTAAGTAATCAACATGGTATATAAGAATTAGCTAAGACCCTGTGGGTGAAACCGTGAATGATTTTTACTTATAAGACTTATTTTGAAATAAGGTTACTAGTCTGTTACTCCATAAGCGAGTTTACTTTCAGGAGTGATGTCAATACATTTTGGAAACCTTACAGGAACATTAGCAATTATAGAATGAGTTTTTACATCAATAACAGGAACAGTACCATTGATGCATGTAACATAAGCTAGCTTACTGTCAGGGGTGAAGGCGATGCATAAAGGGGCTTTTTCAAAAGAGTAGAAGCAATTAGAGAGTGAGTGTTGACATTAAAGATAAATATAGTGTCAGCAGTTTCATCAAGAACATACAAAACTTTGCAATTAGGAGTGAAGGCCAATCTGAAAGGAGTTACACCAACAGAAATACTAGCAATAACAGAATGAGTTTTCATCAATAACCAAAACATTTGGCCCATCAGAAGTAGCATAAAACGACTTTACCATCGGGAGAGAAATCACCTGGAAGTGTCCCTATAAATACAGTAGAAATAACAGAGTGAGTTTCTCATCAATGACAGTAATAGTCTCACGATCGTTGAGAACCATATAAACAAAAATTTACCTACAGGCGAGAAGGTGATGAAAGATAAATTAACACCTGGAGAAACCCCTAGTGAAATAGTAGCAATAATAGAGTGAGTTTTTACATCAATTGAAAAAACAGAGAGGCTAAAACTACTTTCGTGTACAACATAAACGACTTTTCCGTCAGGAGAGATAGCGAGGGGTTGAGAAAATAAGGTGTCACTTGCACCTCCAACAGGTAAAGTAGGTATCACACTATGTGTTTTTGTATCAATAACAGAAGTAAACCAAAGCACCTTCCTCAAAAAAATTATTATTACAAAAGTATGAGGGAATTTTTGGATTAATGAGAATAGAGATTTTTTTGAAATGAAATTATAGTTAACAAAAGAGTAATTATGTATCCAACCCGAAAAAAGGTAATAAAACTTGAATGGGCAGTTCTAGAGTTCATTTTCCTCAGTAAATATTATAAATAAAGAGTTAGAGCAATATTAATATTGGAGGGTCCCACAATGAAAATGAGGATATCTTTTCTGGTATTTGCAATATTTGTTCTGTTGTTGGGCTGTAACAATAACGAAGAACATTCAGATGAACCAGATTTTATCGGAAAAATATTAGAAGTGGAGGACAAAAAAATATTAATGGATATTGAACAAGGTAATTTTTTTGACAAAGGATACACTGAAGAGATCATTCTTAGCTATGGACGATCAGTTGATCAAAACATTTTTGAAAAGGGTAAGGAGTTTAAAGTTTGGATAGATGGTGAAGTTTTAGAAAGTAATCCACCACAAGGAAGAATTGGGAAAATTGAAGTTAATGAATAAAACTATTTTACCATTTGACGGTCAGAAATAACCGTAGGTGACCAAATCTCTACATCCTCTTTAAGATGCCTGATGATAATTACTTCTAACTGAAACCTCTCTAATATACTCTTATGATATATAGGATTTACCCCCTCTTCTCAACACCTTAATACGAATAGCCATAGAACAAATGATATTGTTAATTTAGAATAAAAGAAATAAGGGAATTCTCTTTGATTGAATTCCCTTATGCTTTAAAAATGTTTTCATTTGTACCGGAAGTTGTTACAGTAACTTTTCAGCCAATATTTTTGAGATGTTTTGTGCATCTTCCTTGTTAAGTATTTGAATTACCCCTTCATCATTGGCTTTCTGAATTCTTGAAGCTCTATCAGAATATAACCAAGTGTAGTATTTCAGATGTATTATCTTCATTTGTAAAAACTAGATTAAAGTTTTCACCTTCAGAAGTCATTGGACCAGAATGAGATGTAGAATTTTCGATTGCCTTAATTATCACTTCAATATCTTCAGTTTCTTCAAGAATAATTTCTCTATCAATAAGTCGTTTTTCGGTTTCTGAATAAACTGCTGTACCGTTACCTTTTAATGTTATCATGCTAACATTCTTTGACACTTGAATTTTCTTACCAATACTGTTTCCTTTGTCATTCCCACACCCTGATAAAGCAAATAATAAGAGGAAAAAAAACATAATTAATCCCATTTTTTTTCAATGTCATTTCCCCCTCAATGAATTTCTTATTATCCTATTAGACGATAATTATATATTTTTGTCTCGAATAAATAATTAGTAATTTCTCTCAATGATTGGAACAGTAGGTTGTCTCCGTGAATTTTTAAAGTTCTTTCGAAATGAAAACCCTCCTGGATCGAATATGCAGATAAATTTACAACATAAAAAGACACAATCAAGTGTCTTTTTTATTGTGCTTTTTAATAGGCTCTGTTAAATTTCAATGTTGATATTTTTTTAGATAAACTAAAGGGGAACCTTGATATAAGGTTTCCCGTCTTTAGTTCACTGACCCCGTTATTTGACTATAGTATTAATCAAAGCCACCAACTTTACTGAAAGAATGTAAAACATCAACTTATTCTATGTACCTTTAATTACAAGAGAAGGTTCAGCAATCAATAATTCTTGATTGCTCATTCCTGAAAATGGGGTAAAAACATTTAAAGTTACTTCTTCACTTGGTTCAATGTTTAATTTATTACCCTCAGCTTTAACTTTAAATTCATTTCCTATATAACCGTTTTCAGTTTTAATTGGGTAATAAAGATATACATTATTTTGTTTGATAACATAGTCACTGTCTTGAAATTAATCGAATAAAAAAGATCGAGAAAATCTATCTCGATCTTTAGAAAGATAACTAATTACTTAGAATCATATTGAAAACCGAATATGTGATATGTAAAGCTAAAATCTTCTACAGCACCAAGATCATCAAACTCCATAATCCAATCGCCACCACTCACGTGACTCATATATTCATCATATTGTTGGCCATCGATTGTATAATGAATAATTACATAATCAGAAATAAAATCTTGAAGTAACCATATAGCACCTGCATTTGGATTTGCTCTACTCCATTGAATATCTTCATTCCCATAGTCATTATAATCATCAGCAGTATTTGATGCTATATTAGACACCGCCAATTCATTACCATCTGAGTCTATTGCTGCTACATAATAATATTTAGTTTCATTTGCGTAAATACCGTTTGTATCGAGAAATTCATTTGCTGAAACTTCAGATAACAATATGTTTGCGTCTCCTGGTTTGAAATCTGAGTCAGTACTTGAATATACGTTATAGTGATCAACATCTAAAGTATTACATTCCCAGTCTAGTACGATTTCAGATGGTTCTTCATTAATGGAGATGGATAAATTAATTTGAGTTTCTGGTTCTGTAGTTGTTTCTGCAAAGGAACGGTTTGCTGTAAAATTTGAAAATAGTAAAATTACTGTTGCTAGAATAAATGTTTTCTTGATACTAGTTAATAATTTCAAAATAATCCCTCCAAGAGTTTTTGAACTACAAATTTTGTAGTTTACATATATTAACTTAGGTTATTTTGGTAAATATGTAAAATATCATAAACCTTTGTAATATTCTGATGAAACGTTTACATTGATATTTTGCTTTGAGAATCTAGCGTTCTCTTAAAATTACATATTTTGTTAAAAACCAATTGAGGTGTAATGTTAAACGTGGATGAACTATTTAAGCTACTGAGGCTATTTAGATAAAATTCTCATTTTATCACGTCTCAATGAGAACGAAATTATATATACAAAAGGACTGGCTTCTATAAAGAAATAACAAATGAAACCTGAGGTTAACTCATAGAATTCATTAAACAAGAAATTTGGAAGGTGGTAGAAAAAAATGTCCTTTGTATATGTAGCTAATTTAGGTGATGTGGGAAGTGTATCAGTAATCGATATAAAGACACACTCAGTGATTGCTACAGTAGAAGTAGGTGATGATCCAAGAGTAATCCAATTTACTCCGGATGGTAAGTTAGCTTATGTAATGAATGATACATCCCCAGGATCGATTTCTATTATAGATACTAAAACGTACAGTGTAATTGCTACAACTTTAATTGGAAACAATTCATCTGATTTACAGATTTCACCAGATGGGAAGTTAGCGTACGTTGCAAGTGTTATGGAAGAGTTTGTTTGTGTTATAGATACAAAAACTCACTCAGTGATCGCTAATGTGGATATAGTAAATGCCCCAAGAGTGATATTAATAACTCCTGATGGAAGTGTAGCTTATGTTCTTAGTACAAGGGGACAACAAAGATTGACTGCTATTGATACAAAAACTCATAACATTATTTCCACTAATTTTATCATTGGAGATAGTGCAAATAATATGGTCATTACTCCAAATGGAAAAATGTTATATGTTGCAACAGACATGAGGAATGTAATGGTCATCGATACAAAAACTCAATCAATAATTACAACAATTGCAATTGGAGGGCAGTTTGTGAATATCGGTATGGTTGTGGCACCAGATGGAAAGTTTGTTTACGTAGGAAGCGGGCAGGACAGAACTGTTTCAGTGATTGACACCAAATCACATAAAATCATTACAACTGTAGACGTTGGTGAAAGACCTGATAACATGGTCATTACACCTGATGGAAAATTATTATATGTTGCAAACGTTAGTGATAATACAATTTCTGTTATTGATACGAAGACACATTCAGTTATAGCAACAATATCCGTTAATGATATAGGTAATAATGCAGCAATAACCTTATCTTTAGACGGGAAATTTCTATATGTGGCAAATTTGGGGAGTGGAAATGTATCAGTAATTGAAACAAAAACACAATCACTAATTGCCACAGTACCCGTGGGGCGTAACCCAGTAGGTATTACGGTTGCACCTAGTGTAACAAAAATAATATGAACAAATAGAGGGTAATAGAAGATCCTTATATCTAGACAAAGTTAATTAACTTGCTTCTACTATAGTAAAAAATAATAAAATCCCACCTCCGTTTATGAGGGGGATTTTTAAAGTGCTAATAAGTAGTTATTAGCAGCCAACACGGTATATAAGAATTAGCTAAGACTTTTACAGATGAAGCCGTGAATGATTTTTACTTATAAGTCTTATTTTGTATTGTGGTTACTAACAAAGTTTAAGTTTGCTGAGTGAATACAGAAGCGTTAGGGAACGGGTTTTATCATAAGAGAAAGATCGTCGGGGGCTTGGATAATAAAGGTTTGTGCTGGTCCTTTGTCTATAAAGGTTTCTATATAGAACAACCATCTACCCATGTAAGATTAGTAACTAGAGATCCACTATAGTTACTTGGTCCAGCGTCCGATGTGGGTATTACATTGAGACTATGTGTGGGAGTCATAATTAAGGAAAATCAAGAAAAATATGTTTAATTAGGAGTAAAGGCAATTTTGATGGGAGTATCACCAACCCCGTAAGAAGGTAGTAAAGATTATCTAGATTACCTTAAGGATAGTTACCTATTAAGGATAAGGAAGGACAAGTGATATTAAGGTTAGTTATGTTTAAAAACCTCCTCCATTATAAAGAAACGTTTATAATAAATAATCATAAGCTTGAAAATTTTGAGACGGATTTATGTCAGAAAAAAATGTAGTTTGAATAATTTCATCTATTTGCTTAAGCTTATTACTAGCTATTTGAAATTATCTTCTTTCGGGAAAAGGTTATTTTTCTTTTAAGCTTTCCATCTTGTTTAAAGGCAACAAAAAGGGGATTGATCTCAACCTGTACAGCAGATAGTTCATTGTTAGATACTTGCATACCTCATTAAATGAGCAAGAACAATCCATTTTGATTTGGTTAAGTAGGGATAATTGCTATGCCTTTAGGATTACTTCCAACTTGAACTGTCGCGATCACACTATGTGTTTTCACGTCAATCACAGATACATTGCCATCTTCATTAACAGTCACATAAGCGAATTTCCCGTCTGGGGTGAAGGTAACAACATCTAGATCGTTTCCAACCTGTACGGTTGCTATGACAGTCACTTAGATGAAAAAATAACATCGAGAGGGCTTAGACCAACTCTTACAGTAGAGATAACGGAATGAGTTTTTGTATCAAAAACAGATACGCTATTACCACCAAAGTTTGTCACATATACCAATTTTCCATCAGGAGTATAGGCTATATTATGTGGTTGAATATTTCCAACAGGGATTCTGGTAATAATGGAGTGAGTTTTTGTATCAATGACAGTTATGTTACCTGTATTTACAAACCGATCAGATACGTACGCTAACTTCCCATCAGGAGAAATGGATACAGATAAAGGATCACTGCCAATTGGTAGTATAGTAGCAATTACAGAGTGAGTCTTAGTATCAACTACTGATAAGCCATCTAATAAGTTAAGAATATACGCTAATTTCCCATCAGGTGTAATTGAAATAGCTATAGGAAACCTTCCAACTTGGACAGTAGCAATAACAGAGTGAGTTTTGGCTTCAATGACAGAAACTGTATTACCAGGAAAATTAGAGTTACCATTATTTAGAACATAAGCTATTTTACTATCAGGGGTAAATGCAATGCTAGATGGGTTATCTTCAACCAAAATAGTCGCAATAACAGCATGCGTCTTGGTATCGATAACAGAAACTGTATTACCAGGTTGGATTTGACTTCCAAAATTCGTAACATAGGCTAATAGCCCATTTGGAGAAATAGCAATATTTTGTGGGCTGGCTGAGGGGTTATCTCCCACTAAAACATTAGCAATAATGGAGTGAGTCTTCGTATTAATAACCGAAACATTCCTGAATGTAAAATCCAATGTATAAGCAAGATTACCATTTGGTAAAAAAACAACTTTGAATGGAATATTACTATCCTGAATTGTAGCGATAACAGAATGAGTTTTAGTATCAATGGCTTTGAGTCCGAAAGAATTTGCTTCTAGATTCCGAAATACAGCATAAACTAATTTGTCATCAGGCGAAAGGGCAATGGATTGTGGGAATCCATCTACTCTAACAGTTGCTACAACAGAATGAGTTTTGGTATCAATAACTGATACATCCCTAGAGTTAATATTTGAAACATATGCGAACCCCATCCACTTACCACCTTTACAATATAGTTAATTAAGTATATGAGCAGAGATGGGAAAAATGATTAGTAGATTTAATGATAGTTGTGGTTACTAGAGTCCTTGAAAAGCTAACTAAAAAGGTGGAGATGCTGTAACATAAGCTAACTTTCCATCTGGTGTGAAAACTACAAAACCTGGAGGTAAATCAACTTGTATAGTAGCGATAACAGCATGAGTTTTTGTGTCAATAACAGATACAGAGTTCTTACCACTATTTGTAACAAAAACAAGCTTTCCATCAGGTGTAATAGCGTTGTTTAATGGAGCAGTTCCAATCTGAACATTTGCAATAACAGAATGAGTTTTAGTATCAATTACTGATGTATAACCATCTACAATAACAAAATGAGTTGGAACATCAATAATAGTAACTGAGTTATTGAGATTAGTAACATATGCAATTTTTCCATTTGGGGTAAATGAAACTGATGATGGACTTTGGCCAACTAATATAGAAGCAATGATAGAATGGGTTTTTATGTAAATGGCAAAAACAGTCCCCACCAAATGATTGCAAACTACATAAGTAAGTTTTCCACTAGTAGAGATTTTCAGATTAATAGGAGTTTGTTCAACTGGGACATTAGCAACAATTGAATGAGTTTTCGTGTCAATAACTGTTACGTTATCATTACCTTCATCAACAACATAAGCAAGTTTTCCATCTGGTGTAATGGCCAAAGAAAAAGGTCTATTTACTTGGGCTGTAGAAATCAAGGAATGAGTTAATATGTTACATTCACTTAATGTTACTCAACTATATGGCGCATATCTGAAAATTTAGATAAGCGTCTTTTCATTTGAAGTTAATATTCTTTGAAAAGGATTGTCTAAGTACTGAACATTTGAAATAATTATTCTTGAGTTAAAGGGGCTTTAACGGAATATGGTATGAAAAGTTAGGGGAAGAGAAAGTGGATAAAAACATCACCATTAAAGAATTACAAAGCTTCATTAAAGCTAAAGATTATAAGCCAGAACTAAAAAATGCATATTTTCAAAAGTTAATTGAAGAAGTGGGGGAACTATCAGAAGTAATTAGAAAAAAATAAAAGACTAGAACAGAACGGTTCAATTAAGGGAACGGTTGAAGAAGAACTATACGATGTGCTTTATTACATTATTAGTTTAGCAAATATTTATGATATAGACTTAGAGCAGTGTTTTCACTTAAAAGAAGAAATAAACATAGAAGAATATAAATAAGAACTTAAAAAGTAGTACAGGCTTTATAGACTACCCTAATGATAAGTTACATAATAAGAAAATACGGCTCATAAGGAGTGAACATATGGAGGGTTTATTAATAATAATCACATTTCTATTTTTGCTATCTTATTCAGGAGATTTTTTAAGACAAAGAAAACAGACTGAAAAACTGATTGAGCAAAACGAGAAAATAATAGAGATTCTAGAAGATATTAAGAATAGAAACAGTTAGGTAGACCTGGAACCTTTTAAGTTAAATCGTTTCCGAATATAGCTACCAAATATAAAATACAGCAAATCCAGCCTATAATGATAAAACAAACTTTCAATTAATAGAAGTATCATAGCCTAATTTCTCATTTAGAATATGAGAAATTAGGCTATTTTTTTGGAAGAGCTCAATCTGTATGTAGCAAACAAAAATTCATATCAAAATGAGCTGTCATAATAATAATTACGACATTACTTGACGTGATTAGATGATATATTTTATTTAGAAAATAAAAATATCATTTTTGGGAGGAAGAGTCTATGTTTAGAAAAATTAGAATGTGTTGCGATTTATACAAACGATATTCGTAAGTGTCAAATTATCCCCACATTCCATTGGTTTATACCCAATGAGATAAGCTCCTTACATACTAGATATAGGAGGTTTTACTATGAAAAAACAACGAATCAAAAAGGAATGGGAAGCTTATATTCAAGACTTTAAAGAAAGGTGGTAGTACCATTATGTATAGTGTGGTTGAAACTGTAAAAGAAAACGGGTTGAGCCCTTATCATTATCTTCATTATTTGTTTGAAACACTTCCCAATATGGATCTAACCAATAAAGAAGAAATTGATAGAGTCTTACCTTGGTCAACGAGTCTTCCCCCAATTTGTTCAGTTCCAAAAAAAAGTGAACCAAATAAAAAGTAACTCAGTAACAAACTCAGTCTTATTTTCTGGGTTATTTGACGGTTACTTTATTCGTGGCTTTTCAAGTGGGAGTTTGATTAGACTATTTGGGACTTCATATGAAAAGAAGGTCTTATGAAACCACGTAATCTCAAAAATTAGTATAAAGTGGATGAAGCACAACTTTCTTTATTTTACGATTAGCCCCATCTGATTAAATTTACTTTTGTGTACTCACTGTTATGGAAGATTGGACCTCCAGTATCAGCAATTTGAGAAGAAGGTGGTTAAGTGTATTATTGATTTAAAATTAAAATATATTAACAAAAGAAGGTTTTTTACTTATGTGTCGTAAATATTTGAAAAGGGGAGCTATGCCTTATGACCATACTGATTCGAGCAGTACAACCAAAAGACGCAGAAAGAATTGTTACAATCATGACCCAGGAGAGTGTTTTGCCAACCATCATTGCAACCCCAAGTATGAGATTCCAAGATTTTGAGCAGCACCTTCAAAACTTAGGAGAGAACCAACACCAATTTGTTGCCGTAGAGAATGGAGTTGTTGTAGGGTTTGCAGGCCTAACAAGAAACAAGGAACGAAGAGGGCATATTGCGGGTCTTTCTCTAATGATAGACCAAGAGCACCATGGAAAGGGAATTGGCCGTAGGTTAATGGAAAAACTCATTGATTTAGCAGACAATTGGTTGTTGATTGAGCGATTAGAATTAACCGTTGTGGCAGGAAATGATCGAGCGTATAAACTTTATGAGCGTGCAGGCTTTGTAGAAGAGGGAGTACTTAAGGGAACGATTATTCAACATGGAAAGTTCGTTGATGAAATCACGATGGCTCGGTTCCGACCAGGTGGATTAATCAAATCATCGTAAAAGATAGAGTTGTAGAGGAACGCCGGATGAGAGATCTAGAAACGGAACGATTATGATTATGGAAGATGACGCGGAAGACCTATTTGCTAATTTTTCTCTAGATAGTGCAATGAAATATTATGGTCAAAATGCTTTAACAAGTATTGACCAAGTAATCAACCTAACAATAGCTCTGAAAGCAGCTGAAGAAGGAAAGAAAGACTTTCGCTGCGGAATTCAAAGAAAAGAAGACAAGAAATTAATTGGTCCCATCGGTTTTAATAACTATCTTCCGATGCATCAAAAAGCGTAAAGGGCTATGACATTCATCGGCGTAAAGGTAAACGTCAAATTATCCCCACATTCCATTGGTTTATACCCAATGAGATAACCTCCTACATCTAGTAAGTATGGAGATTATCTGTATGTGGTGAAATATTTTACGTTTACCGATATTCAAAAATCTAGTAACATTTATCTATCTTTAGGGTTAAAACAAAACCGGAAAGTAAAAAGAGATTTAGAAGGTGGAGGAACCTGGACAATTATTGGATTGAAGTTCCCAAAAGAAAATAGTTCAGCGTTAGTTTTACAAAATGATCCAAATATCAATGTTACAGATGTTGAGGTTTTAGTAGATGACGTAAACTAAGCTTATCAAGAACTTAGTCAACATTATGACGTAACATAGATCAAAATACCATTTTCAACGTAGTCTGGTCATGTAGCTGTCATGGAGGAACCTGATAAAAATGTATTGATAATAAGGGGTTTTGTTGAAAGTAGGTGGGGATTTGAGATAAGGCAAATTTAACTTATAAATGTCAAAGACATATTAGGTTGTGAAGATTGATATCTAGAGGTGTAATAAATGAATAAAAGAATATTTCTAATTACCACTTTATTGTTGATCTTAGCAGTATACTATACATTTATTTATACTGAAAAGAGCTCTAATGAAGAAGTTGATACTATTATGTATGAAGAACTTAAACCTAAGGGAATGGTAACTACTACTGAATCAATAGCAGATAAGAATTTAGAGAAGTTAGTTTCAAAAGGAATAGACTATTTTTATTCTAGAAAGCCAAATGAGATTTACATAACTGAAATTTCGAACATTGAAGGTGGCACTTTTACCTCATTTACATTACAACAAGGTAGTTATTACGGTGTCATGTATTCAGTTAAGAATTCTCAAGGTGAATACCATCTAGAAGACATAGATATATATAAAACTAATTTAAAAGAGGCAATAAATGTTTCACATCTACTTGGGGATACCAATGGAGATGTGAAACAAAAGTATCGTATTATTAGTGGGAAAATTAATGATAAAGTAGATTCAGTGGTTATCTTTTACCCTAATAGTGATTACACCGTCATAGAATTAAATGATAATCAACAGACATTTATGTACGTGAACGTTGGTTATGTGGAGGCACCAAAAAAAATAATTGGTAACTTGAATGATGAAGAGGTATTCTCAATTGTGTATTAGCTGTAAAATTATTTATTAGAGATCCCATTGCAACAGTGCCTTTTTTAACTTTTTAATCTTTTGCAGATCCAGATAGCTTCATTAAATTTTTTTAACATCGTCGATTCTGAAAATACTATTCAACAATAGGGCACATTTCTCTAAGTGATGCGCCTTTATTTATAAATTGTAGAACAAAAGGTTCTTTTGATTAATCATTTTTTAGGTTATAAATTGTAGTAAGAATCAAAATTCATTCGCTTTAATTTTTTTGCCTTTCAAATTAACCATCACAACTTCTCTAAACGTATTTGTACTAATAGTGGAAAACGCCCTTTCATTAAAAAAATCCTTTTAATAATTAAACTCTATACCTGTACATATGGTGTTTTTCTTAGTGTTTAAGTAGGTCTCGAACGTTGCGATTATACTAGTCGAATGTTCAGATGTTAAACCTGTTTTATCAAATATCATCGTTGGAATGGCTCTAGTCTCTTCTTTTAACCGAACTCCTTTATCTGTTAATGAAATTAATACACTTCTTTCATCTTCTTTTGAACGTTTAAAATTTATTTTTATGAAACTCAAGAATTAGTGAGTGGTTTAGGAGGGCAAAATGGAACTATTATTTGAACATCCGGGGTGGACTACCCTTTGGTTAATCATTATTTTTAGTAGTTTGCCAAGCATTATTGTGAGTGTCAGAGGAAGGAACGGTTAAATGACATATCAACCTAAATCGTATAGAAAATTCTTAGTTGGTAGTGGGAGTGTTGAATCCTTCTTTTCCAAACAAATGAAGGAATTAGAGATAGAGCAACAAGAGGCAAAGCAGCAATATGAAAGGATTTCCAAAGAAATACAAGAAGCTCATGAACGGATGAAAGATAAGGAACACAGGTTGTTAAGGAAACTCAAGAGTAATTGTGTTAACTAGAAGTAATAGCAACAAACGAAGGATCTAACACAACTGAAACAGTAGCAATCACAGAATGAGTCTTGACATCAATGACGGAGACAGTGTTACTACCAAAATTTGCAATGTAAGCAAGTTTTCCATCAGTAGTAAAAGCAACCGAACTAGGAAATAAACCAATTTGAACAGTAGCAATCACAGAATGAGTTCTGACATCAATAATGGAAATAGTAACATCAGAACTATTATTAACGTAAGCAAGCTTTCCATCAAGACTAAATTTAGAGAACTGAGGATTTATTCCAACTTGAATAGTTGAAACAACGCAATGAGTTTTAATATCAATGACAGATATTGTCGCACTACCAGAATTTACAACATAGGCAAGTTTTCCATCAGGAGTTATCGTAACCGAAAGAGGAGCATTTTCAACTTGAATAGTAGCAATCGCAGAATGGGTTTTGGTATCAATGACAGAAACGGTACCACTTGTAAAATTAGTAACATACGCAATTGGCATAAAATAAACTCCTTTACTGAAAGAATAAGTATTAATTATCTTTTGATGAACTTTGGATCATGAGAATAAATAAACACTATATTTAGGAAATATTATGAAACATAATAAATAATTAGTTTAATAAATACAAAACACCTCCACAATGTAGTGGGAGGTGCAGATGGATAGTTATTTTTTTTCGCTAACTTTATCTAATATTCGACCAATCATTTTATTTGTGGTGGATTCATCGATACCTGCTTTTACTGCTGCTCTTATCACAAAATATAAAATAAATATTCCAACCATGGCGAAAACGATATACAAAATAAACATGAGTAAGAGTCCGTTCATATAAAATCACCTCTGTCTAGTAAACGATAAAAAAATAAGTCTAGCCATTAATTATAACATTGAACTTGAAGAAATTAAGGAAACTAATTAGCAAATGTGACGATTAGCAAAAAAATACTCTCCCTGCATGTTTGTCAAAGGAGGCAACAGGAAGAGAGAATGATAGTTAAAATGTTATGTGTTGAGCTAAAGCCGCTTAAATCATCTTTATTATTTCCACTGTACTTGACAGGGGACAGCTCACCTACTTTAGGTGGGTTATTTTTTTTTTGACCTTTGTAACAAAGTAAATAAACTTGATTGGATTCTCTGGTTGCAATAATAAAAAAATAAACAAACATAACCATTACTTAAAAATCAACTATCATAATAGGGTTTCCTTGCTAGATCTTTGCTTACCTTATTGATTTGACCTGAGAAAGTTGAGTAATAAATTATTTTTCAATTATCTCTTTTTCATCACTACCTAAAACTCCGACTAATAATGAGAGAAGCCCACTTAAGAAAATAATTAAAAATAATATAACCATTAGTGCTCCTCCGGCAAATCCATCTCCAACGTAAATGCCATAGGAAATACCAACTAGCCAAGAAAAGAATGGTGCTATTGCTAACATAATAGTAACTCCCCAAATAATACACCTTCTTTTTTTGGTCTTACCATGACTTAATTGAAAAGCTAATACCAATCCAAATAATATAATACCGATTGCTATTCCAATTGCCATCTATAACACTCCCTTTGATAAAAATGTAATATTAAACTGTTTTAGAAATTCATATCCTCTATAGTGTATATTAACCTTTCAAAATGTGAGCGAATCTAAAAATATTATTACATATAAAGATTTTTATTTATACACATGTTTTTACATATTTATGAAAGTATTTGTTTCATACTTTTAATCATCTGGTGTCAGAAGGTATGTAAAAAAATAGCACATTTTTTATTGTACTCATAAATAAAAAGCCATTTTTTGAAGGTTTTTCAAAGTTTTAATTATTTTAAATATCTCTTGGCTGTAGATCCAAGTACAGCACTTTGTATAAAAGGAATAGGATTATACTTTTTTAACTCACTTGGAGATCAGGTAACTACCACCCTAATAAACTTCAAGTTATCAGATGATAGATTCTCTACTTTTCCGTTATTGGTAATTTTATATATGAGATTATTTACTGTTGACTTGTAATCACCACCATATGTTGCACTGTTAGGAATGACAATTAAACCAGCAATAATTAGTCCCTAAAAATAAATATAACATTAAAGATATTGCTGCTTTTCATGATATGTGTTTTTTAAAACCATATTCCCTATAATTAAAGACATTATTTATAATACTTTTTATTCTTTTATAGTAAAATTATACTAATGGATATTTCATACTTAACATTTTATTTCCAAAATTAGTGTTATTATAAACTAACAAACAAGTAGGTGATTATTTGTCTTCCTTGCGAATTTCTAGAATTGAGAAAAAGACTAGAGTTGAGGGACCTGGATTACGATATGCAATATGGGTTCAAGGATGTCTTATTAGATGTGAAGGATGTTTTAATCCACATACATGGGATATGAATGGTGGCATTGTACAAGATATTGACGAAATATTTAGTGATATTGAAAGTACTTCACAAACCACCCCAGAATTGGAGGGCGTTACTTTTTTAGGAGGAGAACCTTTCCATCAGGCTCAAGAATTAAGTATTCTAGCGAGTAAAATAAAAAAAATTGGTTTATCAATTGTAACATTTACAGGCTATGATTACGCTTCGATCATCAATTCCAATAATCCTAATTGGCATCGTTTAATAAAGGCTACCGATCTACTCATAGATGGTCCTTATATTGAAAGTAAGCATGATCTTAGCTATCCTTGGATTGGATCAAAAAACCAAAAATACCGCTTTTTATCTGATGTTTATAAACATCTTGAAGATTATCTTTCTACCATTCAGAATAAATTAGAAATAAATATACACCCGAACGGAACTATCACAGCGAATGGCATGGCTAATTCCGTTGATTTAGATATGTTACTTCAATTAGGTTATGTACGTAAGGAGGAATAGTTATGAGTTTAGAGATTGTATTAATTCCCTTAGCCTTTGCTTTAACAAAGGAAATCGTTGAAGGTATATCAGAGTTTAGAGAAAATCAATATACAATTATTGAAACCCGTATGAAGGATGAAAATCTTTTAAAGCAAGCACTAGAAGAATGGGATTGTTCATTTCGGCAGGTTGAAGAACCCTTAGATTTGAAAATAATTCATGACAATGAGGTTACCTTTATCATAGGCGAACAGGGGTGTTATTCATTAGTATTACCAAATTCAGCGGATAAAGGTGAGTACATGGAGTGGATTAGTAATGTTGAAGAATCTTATACCCATTACCTTCAACAAAGTGTATATCAAAACCTCATTAATAAGGCTAAACAACAAGGATTGATTTTAGAGAAAGAGGAAGTATTAGAAGATAATTCAATACAAGTTACTTACATATTAAATCAATAGAGAATAGGAGTGAATTGAATGGCACCAATGTACACAGGGAAAGGTAAGTATTGGGAATTGACCAATAGCTGGTGGATACTATTAACTTTATTGCCTTTTGGCATAACTAGTTTTATAAGTTTCTTATTCGTTGGAGTGAGAGTAAAGAAACCACGTTGGATAGTGTATGGATTGGTTTATCTAGCAGTGTGTATTGTAGTATTTATTTTACCTACTTCAGGAATCACAGCATTAACTGCGCTTTTATTTTGGATCATTTCAGTAATCCATGCATACAAGATTCGTCCTATCTATCTGATCCAATTAGATGTCTTACAATCCAAAGAGAAAGTGTTGGACAATCAAAAATATTCGAAGCTACGACAAGAAGCTAAGGAAAGATTCAATGTATCAGAAAGTACAATAACTCGTCCTCCTAAGCCCCAAACTGCTACTAAAAAAAGGAAGCTAGTAAATTCAGAAGAAATTACTACACCAACCCCGGTAGATACCGTACAAGTAAATAAAATTAACCTTAACATAGCATCTGAAAGAGAAATTGCTTCTATACCAGAAATCGGAATTATTTTAGCTAAAAAAGTGGTGATTAAACGCCAAGAAATAGGTGGTTTTCAATCATTTAAAGAGTTCTCTGAAATAATGCAATTAAAAGAACGTGCTATTCAAAATATAGAGAAAAAAGTGACTTTTTCACATGTAGATCATATATCTAAGGAAAAGAAATCGGGAAGAGTCATTGATTATTAAAAAGTATTAACGACAATCTATATTTTTTTTAATCAATAACTAGATGCAAAGGTGGTTGGATAATGGCAATTAAATTAAATCAAACAAAAACAAAATTATTACTTGCAAACTTACTAAAGGCTCGTTTTCCTTATTTATATATCCACACTTGGGAGGAAGAGCGCGTAATGTCAGTCATACGCTCAGTTGCTCAAGAGGTCGAATTAATAAAAACTCCAAGAGAGGTTTTAACATGGAGAATGACAACAGGTATTTTAGATAGTCAAGGTCAATCGAAGGGAAATTCAAAACAACCCATTAAAGCATTAGAATTTATTGAAAAATATGATAAGCCTTGTATTATAGTGTTACAAGATTTTCATGTGTATTTTGGAAATGATAGAAGGCTTCCTGATTATCAAGTAATTCGAAAACTACGTGATATGTTGATACATATTAAAAGAAACCCAAGCCCGATTAATGTTATTTTTACATCACCTTTTTTAATTCTTCCAGAAGAATTACAGAAGGATATTACTATTATCGATTTCGATTTACCAACTTTCAAAGAAATTAAGTCTGTTTTAGATGAAATGATATATATTAACGAACAAAATGCAAGGATTAACATATCTTTATCTAATGAAGAGAAAGAAAGTTTAGCTAATGCTGCACTTGGTTTAACACTTTCTGAAGCCGAGAATGCCTTTGCACGTGCGATGGTAGAAGATGGTCAATTAGATATTAAAGATGTAGAAGTTATATTAGAAGAAAAGGAGCAAATTATTAAAAAAACAGGTATTTTAGAGTTCATTCGAAGTGAATTAAAAATGGAGGATGTTGGTGGCTTAGAAAACTTAAAACGATGGCTAAAGAAGCGTAACAAGTCTTGGTTAGACTCAGCAAAAAAATATGGCCTACCAGCTCCAAAAGGGGTACTAATTACAGGGGTCCCTGGTTGTGGTAAAAGTTTATTAAGTAAATCAATAAGTTCTATGTGGCATCTTCCACTGCTGCGTTTAGATATGGGGAAAATTTTCAGTGGAATCGTAGGAAGCAGTGAAGAAAACATGCGGAAAGCAATTAAAACAGCAGAAGCAATTTCTCCCTCAATATTATGGATTGATGAAATAGAAAAAGGATTTAGTGGTATTTCCAACAGTGGTGATGGGGGTACTTCATCTCGAGTTTTCGGACAATTTCTAACCTGGATGCAAGAAAAGAAAAGTCCTGTATTTGTTATTGCTACTGCAAATAACATATCTGCATTACCGCCTGAAATGATGCGTAAAGGGCGCTTTGACGAAATTTTCTTTGTTGATTTACCAACTAAACATGAAAGAAAAGATATATTAAAGGTTCACATAAACAAGCGCTTAAATCACCCAGATGTTATCAAAGGATTTAAGTTAACAGAAGAGGTATTGGAACATTTAGCTATTAAATGTGAAGGGTTTGTTGGAGCTGAAATTGAACAGCTTGTGATTGACGCGTTATTTGAAGCATACTCTTTAAACAGGTCAATTCTTATTGAGGACTTTGAAAAAGCTATTACAAATACAGTTCCATTATCTATTACTCAAGCAGAACAAATAAGAGCTATTCGGGATTGGGCAGATGTTCGTGCGGTTACAGCGACTCCTCGAGAAGATCGTGAAGCCTATAGAAATGAGAAGATTTCAATAACCGACGATACTCAAACAGGAACTAAAAAAGATGAAGATGTTCGCTTTAATCGTGGTGGGAGAACAATTGATTTTTAAGGGGTGACTAGTTATGGAAAAGAAAATTCAAGTCCGTATATTTTCTGATGGACACATTGAAGCTGAAACAAAGGGAATTAAAGGTGAGAAATGCACGGACTTAATCCCTATAATTGAAGAATTATTACATGCTGAAGCTGTTCAAGCTAAATATACAAAAGAATTTTATGAGATTGAAGAAGTCAATCAACAACAAACTCAAAAAAATATTCTTAAAGTTGAATGAGTTTTTTTAGAAAAATTCAGTATTTTTTATATTGGACCTGATAATCATAAGCATTAGAAAGGTACAGCACATATCTGATGCTGTGCTTAGTTTTAAAAGATAAGACAGCTACTAATAGAATTAATACAAGAAAATATTATTCAACAATACCAGCTAATAGGATGTCAATAATAATCTCTAAAGATATTTTTGTACCTGTGTTAAGATAAATAGAGGCATACCA
>NZ_JAEUFG010000042.1 GCF_018588585.1 Bacillus sp. SM2101 | reverse complement strand
CCAGAACGGTAGAGTTCAACGATCATCTTCTTGAAATCTTGAGTATATTTTTTGCCTGTATTTTTGTTTCCCATCCGGACACAACCTTTCTAAGTACATTTTAAGTACTTAACGTTTTTGTGTCCATAAAACTATACTAAATCCATTTCCATGCTTCACTTATCATCGATACATTAAAATGTAGCTTTTATTAGAATGATATATCTGATTATAAATGGAAATAGAACTCAATTCAGTCCTATTATAAACACAATATACATGTTGTTAATAGATTTATAAATGTTATTAGACAAATTAGCAAAAATGTTGATAAAAAACTTCTTCCAAAAGAATTGCATATTTTCTATTTATTAATTTTTGATTCATTGATGGCGTTCTTAACAGCAAGTTTAATCACCCAATATAAAATAGTTATTCCGATTACGTAAAAAAGAAGTTGAAGATATAAGCCTGCATACAACATTTTATAGTCCACTCCTGTTAATAAGATTTATGTGATAGAAAAATAAACATATTGTTTATTATAACAAACAGGCACTTGAAAAAATTAAGGAAATTGAATTAGCATTCTGTGTCCTAATAATAATTGACGATGTAGACAGTTATCAGTTGCACATTTAAGTAAACATGCATTCACTAGTTAGATGAGTCTCTCTTTAGAAAACGAAGGGAATGAACATAATGACAAATTGTCAGTGCAAAGGTAAAGACAACGAAATATTCTGTAAGTGCGAAAATACTCCTTTCACATTATTAGACGGTAGTCCGACTCCTTTTATGCCGATTATTTTGACAACGAACAAGATAACAGTCACAGAAAAGGATTGGGTTGCAAAGGTTGATACGATGGTAGACTTACAAGCGTCTGTGGGAAATGGTGAAGTTGTTGATGTAAACTATGTAGTTGAGCGAATTTCTGGTGGGGTTAGTACAACATTGTGTAGTTATAATATATATTAGATGAAAGGGATAATCAGTCTTATACATTAACCCCAAACAATACAGTTTGTGATCACCCACCACTCGGCTGTCATATGTATCGTCTATCAATATTGGATAATGGAATTGGTGCATCCATGGTAACTCTTGACAATAGTTGTAGATGTATAAACGTCACTACCTTTCAAAAAGGTGAGTAAAGTAAATAAGCATTCTGTATTAAATACTATGTCTTCTTCACTCTTGGTGTCTGCAAAAATTAAATTAATTTGAAAATCACAAATGTTCATTGGTGTTTTAAAAAATAGAAAATGAGAATATACTGCCTACAGTATGATGGGTTTTAATAAGAGTTAAAATAATTTAATAAGATGGCTATTTTACTGTGTTTACGTTAGTGCATAAACTTTCTGTAAATACACCTTACTAATTTATACTAAAAATGGTATAGTTAAATCAATTATTGTTGTTCTTATTATTATCGTTAGAGAAAAGACAGGATATACGATTACATCTTTAGTAATAGTTTTGAGCAAGAATAGTAATATACTGTGGAAGATATCCACACAGGAGGAAACAAAATGGCTCAAGGTAAGGTAAAATGGTTTAATGCAGACAAAGGATTTGGGTTTATCGAAGTTGACGGAGGAGAGGATGTATTCGTACATTTCTCAGCTATTCAAGGTGATGGATTCAAATCTCTTGAAGAAGGTCAAGAAGTTTCATTTGACATCGAAGATGGAAACCGTGGCCCTCAAGCAGCAAACGTTCAAAAGTTTTAATTTAACATTAAACCACCTATCATTATATAGGTGGTTTATGTTTTATTATTGTAGTCAAAAAAGAACACCGTATCAGTCGTAATAAAATCCATATTCTGGCTATATTTCGTGATTTCATTTCTATTTAACCTTCATGAAAGAGTATTTTTTCAAACAAATCTTCAATTAAACCTTCTGATATTTCTTCATATTCTTCAGATCCAATATTAAATCTAAAGTAACCATCTGAATGTAAAGTCACTTTAAAAGTTGCTCTAACACTTGAAGGATTCTCCTTTTTAAATTTCTTGAATTGCAAATGATTTTGTGTAATATCAAATGAAATAATACAATCAGGGAAGAGAATATTATTTTCAACAATTCTAACTTCCTCAATTTCATGTTGTGATAATTCGCCATTAATTTCTTGTATAACCTTTTCTAAGTTCGTCTTTATTAATAATTCATCAAATGGTTTGTATTTTTGTTTAATAGCATATCTCTTTTTCCAACTCATTACATCATCTCCCTTTTATCAACTATATTCAACAATGGGGAGAAAATACTCTTAAATTGTCAATTATCTTTTCAAAATTTATATTCACATCAATTATCACAATTTCTCGAAGGGTAACTTCTCGAAGGGTAACCATTTAAAATCAGCATTTATTGTTCTTTCAATTGTATTCATGAAATCACTTTAATTTTGGTATTAATTCACTATAAAATTGTCATTTTATTCTGATTTACTAAAACAAAAACCGAAAATTAGTTTCCACGCCCTTTTGTTGGAAAAAATTTATATAATAGACATATATTATATTAGGGGTGAAAATCTATGAAAGAAAATTTAATAGCAAGATCACTATTTACTTTAGCTATTTGTATAGTAATAGGCAGTTGGTTGATATCTAGTTCAATTTCCAGAGGTAATGAGAAAATAGCCGACTACATCTCTGATAGTAATTGGGGAATTTCAAATCAAATATTAGATCTACAGGAAGAACTAATTGCTGCAAATTCAATAAGTAGTACACAAAAACAATTGTTAAACTCGGACGAATTAGGTGAGTATTTAGGAATAAGAGATTTCCAGGTAAAACTGTTGCTCCCTGATTCTAATAACGATAGCCCGATGCCGTATGTGAAAATAGGAAAAGAATATTACTTTCCTAAATCGGGTATCGATAAATGGTTAACTGATCTTGATGCTTTCATTATTTCTAATGACCAATAATTTGGTCTTTTTTTATATTCAGATTACAAACAAAATACTCCTTTTATGTAAATGCAATACCCCTTGGAGCTCTTGTAGAAATTGTTGCAATGACCGAATGAGATTTTACATCGATGACTGATAAAGAATTATCGTTAATATTTCCTACGTATACATATTTCCCATCTGAAGTGAAGGCTATTGAACGATTTAAACTACCAACTTGTACTGTTGTAATAATTGATTGTGTATTAATATCAATAACAGTCACTATTCTACCGTTAACAGTCGTCACATATGCAACATTTCCACATGGAGTTATTACAACTCTATTTGGACGATCATTATTATTACCTATTGGCACAGCGCCAATAAGGGTATGGGTTTTTACGTCTATTACTGAAATTGAACCCGTAGATCCATTATTTAAATTTGTGATGTATGCAAACTTCCCATCAGGAGTAAAAGCAATACCCCGTGGATTATTTCTAACCCCTACAGTTGAGATAACAGAATGGTTGCTAGTATCAATTACCGATACGTTATTAGAGTTTTCATTTGTTATGTAGGCTACCTTTCCATCAGGAGTAAATGCGGGAATTCTTGGATTCAACCCCACAACAACAGTTGCAATAACCGAGTGAGTTTTCGTGTCTATAACTGACACGCTGCTACTTGTGAGTGCACTGTTTATAACAAATGTTTTTTTACCATCTGGTGCTATTACGACATTGACTGGAAAATCTCCGACAAACACTGTAGCTATGACTGAATGTGTCTTTGTATCTATTACGGATACTGTGTCTCCAGGATCTGAATCCGTGCCTGTGTTCGTAACATATGCATGTTTCCCATCTGGTGTGATTGCAATATTCCTTGGAAGCCTACCCACATTCACAGTGCCAATTATTAAATGCGTTTTTGTATCAATGACCGTTACTGTACCGATATCTTGACGGTTTACAACATATGCAAGTACCATATCCTATCGGCCTCCTTTTATCGTTTTAAACAGTCTATGCATCATTACCTCCCTAAATGATTTCATAATAAAAGACTTGTTTTATTGTATATAATCAGCACATATAGTAATTTCATTGACCTCAGTTTCTAATACAATCCTATTGCCGTTTTCCTTAGTGAATCCAGTAATTCCTCAAGCGAGGTGTTCTCTACTTCACCTTTAAATCCAGGATCACTAGCTTTGGTCAGTTTAAATTTCATTTCATATTGCTCCTTTTCTAAAAATGTGTACCAATCCTTTTGTGGTTTCCTACTACCAGTATTCTTTAACTGGATCATTCTTTTTCAATAACAGAGATTTTTGCAAATGAGGGATAGTCAAACAGCAACCTGCATTAGTAACTAATGTTTTATTACTCTACAAAGTTCAAAACAAATTTCTGGTGTGCTATCATTTATGTTATTTACCTTAATTTCCTTTATATTCTCGAAGCTTAGTGATACGCTTCCGTCATTAGGTAGAATAAAAGGATTAATTGATAAACCTGTCACTGTGATAAATGTAATTATTAAATCACCATCAGTTGTCTCATATTCAACACCTAACATACCACGTTCACCCTTTTCAGAAACAGATTTAAATATGGAAAATTCGGTATTAGGAGGTATTGATATAAACCCGTCAGGGGCTGTTTGTGAGCAGATAATTTCTTTATCTAAAATAATACAAATCTCATGAGCAATATCTGCGTCAACCCCTCCAAGATTTTTGACTTTTATCTCCTTAATATCTTCAAAACTAAGTGTTACTGAATTCAAAGGTAATATAATAAACGTATCGGGTATGTTTGATTCAGTTAAAAGTGATACTTCGATCATATTTCCTCCAGATCTGTCACCTTCCACAGAAATCATACCTGTTTCTCCTTTATTTATGACGGATGTATATAGCGTACGCTCATCGCCGCCGGGGATGTTATTTGTACTGTATGCTGGGCTACCATCTTCTCCTTGTAGACACAATAGGTTATTATCTAAAATAACACAAATCTCATATTCTATAGATGCAATAGAATTACCAAGATTATTAACTATAATTTCCTTTACATTCTCAAAGCTAAACGTTCTTGCAGTTTTTTGCGGAATTAAAATTGGATCACTTGCAACTCCTGAAAATGAGACAAATGTAACCTCTATATTATTACTGTTTCCATTTAAGTTCTCGATACTTATTAGCCCGTTTCTTCCTCTGCCTAGTACGGATTTGAAAATAGTAACTTCAGGTTCTATCTGAATGTCGTTCATCAAACTAGGTTCATTTTGGAAACAAACCGATTCATTATCTAATTTAATACAAATTGAATGACGTACAGGGACTGCTATATCACCAGTGTTTTGAACAATTATGTCTCTTATGTTTTCAAAACTTACCCATAATTAATTTCTTCTCTTAAATCTACTACTACTCTATTTATATTAGATAACATTTTGTCGATGGATTTCCAATCGCCTTCTGATATATGATTATTATTCTCTAAATGACTATGTAAGTCAATCACTCCACTCTCCAACTGATTCAACCATTCTTGCAATCTGACCTTTATATTTTCCTCTATTGTTGGCCTGATTCTAATCACCCCTCGTGAAGATTTTGTTATGTAAATATTCTAGGTGCTCAATAATATGCCAAAATTATATATATGTCACATTCACCCCTTTTCTCAATTTATTCACTATAAAAGTAAAATTTTATTGTGAATTTCATCTCTTGTTAAATATCCATCAATATTTATGTAAAGACTATGAATGAGGTGATTTTAATTGGTTTTATTAAAAGCATGGTTATCCCTAAGACTATTAACCCCTTCTCATCAAGTAGAGGAGTTTGTTCCCCCAGAACCGGATATCATAAGCTTTACTACAAGTTTCCCGGAGGAACCCAACTGGGTAACACTACCAATAGGTACAAAAGAAATTACTTTCTATGTTGAGGCAGAGAATACTGATACAGTGTTATTTTGGTTAATTCCAACTGGAACGGCAACATGGAAGCTGAGAGAGCTTATAGGTTATGATATTAAATCAGACGACAACAAATTTTCACATACTTGGAAAATTGACAAGCCATCTCTTCATGATTCTGTGCAAATTCAAGCATTAGGTATAAGTGGTATTAGAAATGCTATTATTAATTTACATATGGATCCATCCACAGCTTCATCACAATTAAATTGAAGTTTTATTGCAATTACTTTAATTAATTTGTTTTTTCATGTAAACTACAACTTCTTCAAGGCAGTAGTAACACAATCTACCAATAGCGAAACCTTCATCTGCTTCTTCTTTACAAGCTACGCATATATAATCTTCCATATTAATTCCTCCTTTTATTTTATTTACAATAAAAGAAACATTTTATTGTGATTTAGATGATAAATTCATGTTAAATACTTACTTTTGTAGTGATTCTGATTTGATGCTTTAATAAAATCACAGCAGTTACATGTGTATTTAAAAACTACTGTGAGTACTTTTTAAGCCACTGGATTCCTTATCTTTGTGATTGTTGAATTAACTGCAATAAAAGGAAACTTAACTCCAGGTATTCCACTGTCAAATGTGCCTTTAAGTAGACATTCACCGATCATATTGATAGTCACAGTATTAAGAGTTGTTCCTAGTAAATTTATACTCTCTGCTGTCTTTATGGATTTTAAACGAATGGTTATTGGGTCTTCACAACAAGCACAAATACCCGAACTTCCTACTGAAACAGATATTGATAGGTTATCGAAATCCTCTTCCATGAATCCCTCAATAGCGCTTACTAAACACAAGGGAACAATCTCTATATTCCCTGCTCCATCATCTACATCGATAATGAAATTTTTTACTGATGTTATAATCCCTGTTGCTCCCCCTGATTGAGTGACTACATTTACATCAAGTTCTTGCTGCATTATTTGTACACAAACATTTTGTAGTGGAATTATACAACAGTCACAAAGCGTATTTTGTGATTCTTTTTTTGTTGTGACTTTATTATTACATCCACAAATAGATGCTTTGTAATTTGCCAACCGTAATCCCCTTTCTAAACCTTTTGCAACATTATATGTATGCTCTTATAAGATGCTTGGGTAGGAATGGGCAATCAGTATAGTTCACAATAAAAACCAGATTTTATCCTAATTCATTATTCCAACAATATACATTCAATATTAAATATTTAATTAATTCTTTAATGTAGAGTTGTTTTTAATATATATTCACTTTAACAGTATGCTCTCTTATGTAACCTAGACATAAACTAAAATGTCTAGGTCTTCTTTTACATCTCTGCTTCTTTTATGCGTGTAACGCAGCATGTTGAAATAGCAACAAAAAGTGTTATTCCATCTTGGACATCCTCTACTATTACGATTCCTTCACCAACTTCTTTAACCGTTACTGGTTCACCTTCGAATAAAAATGTTGGCACCAAAGCACTAATGTTTACTTTCTCACCTATTAAGCATTTAAAACGATCTGTCGCTGGATCTTCAATGCATTTACAAACACCACTGCTCCTTTCTGATGGAATTAATTCTATATCAGGGTAAATAGCATTTACAGTAACAGCTTTTACCTGACTGATCGGAAAGAAGCCTTCCGAGGTATCTACTCCAAATTTATTAACCTTTTCTATCAGAATTGGTTCGAACCCTGTAATAGGATCAAAATTAAACACTTCATTTTGTGTTGCTAATATTGCAAAATTTCCCTCAAGATGCTCTAGAACTCTTTTCATTGGAGTGGCACAACAATCACAAAAATTCTCATTTGTTTTTCTGCAAACTAAAGTTCCTATTAGATCTCACCTCCTCCCTCTATAGTCATATTATGAATATAATGGTAGTAAGGTGTGGACAATCATCCTACACATAATAGAATTGATATAATAATATATATATATTTTATAGTGATTATTGAACTCCCTTTTTCAACCATCTCAATAATATGTTTAATTATATAAAACACCTCATATGTATTTACCTCTTCCTTAATTACACAAAATGATCATCTAATGATAACTATTCTGTTAAATAATATTAATTTAGCAGTTGTTCTAGCTTTGTCATTTACTCCTCCCTCTCTCAAATTAGCTCCTTCTCTTTAATTATTTTGGGCTTATTGCTAAATCTGAAGGAATAGCGCCTACAGTAACAGTTGCAACAACACCATAAGTTTTTGTATCCAATACTGATATTGTAGAAACCGAACTAATAAAGTAAACATATTCACCTTTCCGAGTAATTGCAATTTGTGGTGAGAAATTGCCTAAAACAGTACCTATTGTAGAATGTGTTTTCACATCGACAAAAAAGATATTATCATTGCCAGAGACATACGCTACTTTCCCATCCGGGGAAAAAACAGTCTGACCAGTTTCAATATTTCCTGTGTCTATTGTTGTTATTAAGGAATGTGATTTGGTGTCAATTATGAAAATATCACCACCAAAGTCGGATGTAATGAATGCTAATTTCCCATCAGGTGTGATTGAAATATAATTTATGATGTTCCCAATTAGTACTGTTGCAATGACTAAATGGCTCTTTGTATCAATTACTGACACACTCCCACTTTCTTGAAGGACAACATATGCTAGTTTGCTATCTGGTGTAAATGCCATTCTCAATGGATTTTCTCCTACAGCTACAGTTGCAATAACTGAATGAGTATCGGTGTTAATTACAGAAATTTGTCCAGTGGGGCCAGATACATAAACCAACTTTCCATTTGGTGTAACCGCCATTCCTATTGGAAAATTCACACCTGCAGTTAATGGAACAGTTGCAACGACATTATGTGACTTTGTATCTATTACTGTCACATCCTCACTAATATCATTGGCTACATACGCTAATTTTCCATCAGATGTAATTACAATTCCATCTGGATCCTCCCCTGCAGGAACGGTTGCAACCACTGTATGTGTTTTTGTATCAATAACCGATACATTACGACTACCTTCATTAGCCACATAAGCAAATTTTCCATCAGGAGTGAAAGCAATTACTATATCCATTACATTCTCTAAATCTCCAACCGGAATAGTTGCAATCACATTGTGTGTTTTTGTATCAATTACAGAAATATTATTAGAATCTTCGTTTGCAACATAAACTAATGTCATAACAAACTTACCCCTCTCAAATAGTTGATGTTTCACTATATGCAAGCTTGTTAATAAATGCTAAACTTAGAATTACAATTAATATGAGATTTTATATTCCAATAAAACGTACCTTTTATTGAGACTCTACACTCTTCTTTTTCTTCGCCACTTTCCGGTAATACTCATGTCTTTCACCATTTGCTAAAATCTGCGACTTGATTTTTAACTTACCATCAGGTATCTCAAATTCTTTACCATCGATTAAAACAATTTTTGAATCTTGGTTAGTGCTTGTATTACGAAAGAAGCTTTCTTCATATTTCATTTTTATTTCTCCAATTTCACACCCTATTACCACACTTACATTCAAATAGTTTAATAGTTTAACGAAAATTTTAGCAATAAAGTATCTCAAATATATCTCCCCCCTTTTCTATATCATGTAATTATTTTATTTACATAAACTTGACTGAATTCACCATCTTCAATAATCAAACAATTAAGTTGTCCACCATACGCACATGCCCCATCAATTCCAACCTTCATTTCTCCAAAATATATATCATTCTTATCATGAAGATGTAGACATGGTGTGTGTCCATGAATCACTGATTTAGTTTGTCTATGAGGATTACTTAAAAATGGTTCTCTAATCCAAATGAAATCATGACTACTATTCTTCCAATCTTTTAACATTGGATTTATCCCCGCATGTACAAAAATACAATCTTCAGTTTCATGGTAATAACTTAAGGATTTTAGAAATTCTATATGGTGGCTGAAATGTTTATGTATAAAATTCTTTGCTTGTTCTATCCTATCTTCGTCATAACCTTCATCAAAAAAGTTATAACCCACATAGCTAGTAACTGTATTAAAACCACCATTTCGAAAAAAGTTTAAACTTGCAAAATAATCATTTGAAGTTAGCCAATCTAGAAACATTTGATCATGATTTCCCCGTAAAGAAATAGCTCCATTGTTTTGCAAATCAATAATTTGATTAATAACGTCTTTACTTTTTAGGCGTCTATCTTCGTAATCTCCTAGCAGTATTAATTGATCTGTTTCTAAATTATAATTCGCTTTATCTAAAAGCTTCAAAAATTCATCATAGCAACCATGTATATCGCTAATTGCTAATATTCTTTTCACTGGATCCCTCCTAACCAAAGTGTCACCTTATATTCACATTTCACAAAAGGTATTTATTGTAAAAATAAAGAATACCTTATACACGGAGGTGAATACATGAATGATATAAATTCATTTGAAATTTATTGCCAAGATTGTAACTTCTGGTTTGCTTCACCAATTAAGATTTATAATATCAATTCATTTGATTCTTCTATGATGATAGGTAATACAGTCACTTGTCCAAAATGTCACGATTTAATATACTGCAATACTCGTAACATTCGTAATGATAGCGATATTATTGATATAAAAGTACAATGATCATGATTCTCCTGGTAGTTATTAAACACCATCATATAACCGATGAAACACTTTATTTACTAATTTATCTAACTCATTAACTTTATCAGTGAGTTGATTTACTTTGTCTATTAACTCATTACAAACTCTTGATAACATCGCAACGTCACGCCTTGAATCGTGAAATAATCCACTCCCATCTGACTTTGTTATCTTGGTTTTTATCTTTTTAACCATCTATTAACTCACCCTTTCTTCTAGCTCCTTAATTTCTTTCACCATATTTTGTAATGAAAACAGAACTTCGTTTAAGATTCCAGTGTCTCCTGCGACTTCTCTATTGTTTTCAATATGCCAAAAAAGATTCTCTAACCTCTTTTGAATAAGAATGGTTTCACTCACTATTCACCTGACTCTATCTTGATTCTTAATACAATTGTTCAAAAAAGTTAGCATAAAAAAATCAAATACACATCAATTTCAAAACAAAATCATATATTTACAACACTTATTAAAATTAGGATGTGATTTACTTTGTCAACTGCTGTGATTGATGTTAAAACTCATAGTTTGATTTCCGTTATACCCTCATTAGAAGCTCGATTTACAAATAGAAATAGTTTAGCTATAACTCCCGATGGTAAATTAGTTTATCTCATCGGTGTTGATCCAGGTGGTGTAAATGTTATTGATACTACGACTCATTCAATAATCGCTTCTATCTCTCTAGGAGTTACACCTGCCTTTATAATATTTACTCCTGATGGAAAATTCGCTTATATTACTAATCAGGAGAATGGTAGTGTCTCTGTTATTGATGTCAAAAGCCACTCTCTTATAGCGACTGTTTCTGTCGGTAACGGTCCAGCTACCATTGGTATTACTCCCGAAGGAAAATTTGCTTATGTTTGTAATCCACCTAATACGTCTATTTCTGTCATCGACATTACAACCCATTCTGTCATCGCCACCATACAACTTCCACCTTCATTTTTTCCTAGCGATATCGTCTTTACTCCAACTGGAAAATCAGCTTATATTATAGATGGTGCCTAGAGATCAGAAATCTACAGGCGCTACAATTCTTACCTTGGTTTACTAGAATGGCTTTATTCTTAAGTACAACTTCTCCTGCTTCCATTTCTAGTATATCTACTATTTGACCAACTTCTTCTTTATCATTAAACCTATGAGTCTTATTAATATCCTTTGCATGCTGGTTGGCAAATTAAGCCTGATAAAAAGAACTTAATTTTTCTTGGAAAATCTCCTATAACTTTAGGACGTTTCATTTACGAAGTGTAAACTATAAATTCTTTCATACATTTCACTCTCCAGTTAAAAGTTAGTGAACTGTCCTATCATTGTGTTTATTAACCGATTACTGCTATGTAATAACCACAGTTAGTTTCTCTTTTTTAATAACTGTGGTTTTCTTAACTATAAGGACGGATTTCCTAATGTAGCTATGTCACATAAAAGAATAATCGCCGGGCCATTATTGACTGTTCCAATTAATACTGTTCCCCTTAACTCTTGAATAATAAAATCATTTGTGTTAAAAGCAAATTCACCATTTTTAAGTTCTATTAAAACGGATGAACCCGGAGGAAAAATACTTAATAAATTTGCTTGTAAATCCCTCGTACAACAATCACATGTTGTGACTTCTGTTACAATTTCCTTTACCTCTTCTTTAACTAAAGACTTACAACCACAAGGTGATGTGGATACCTTATAGCTAGCCATTTGAACACCTCCTAACAATTAATACTCCATATTATGCTTGTGAATATATAGTTGTATAGGGATGTGTGTATTTATCACAGTAGGCTGATGTACAATTTCATTTTCTAGGCAAAAACAACAAACTCACAAAGTTAAATTGCATACACTGTATTCTATAAGTTGATACCTTATATCCAGCCATTTGGCACCTCTCGAAAATTTCGGGAGGATACATAATTGCAAATAAGTTCTATAAAATTATTTCATCTGATTAGTACAACCGCACATAACTTATACTTAATTTTTGAATAAAATATTGTGAATTAAGACTCACTGCACTACCCCTCTAACTATCCTAGGTATACCTCCTTTTATATGCCTTGATACATTACTCGTAGGGTAATTTATCATGCTATCCTCTCTCACTCCGCGTCCAACGCTATAAGGAAGAGAGGATTTTTTTAATCAACAAAATGCTTATTAAGTCTTATAAAAATCATTTATTTGTCTTAGCACATTAATACAAGCTTAAGTAAGAATCTTACATAACATAGAAGTACACCATAATTATCACTCTCTTCCTGTATCCTCCTTTTACGAACAGACAGGGAGAATTTTAAGGATTTGTTATGGCGATTCCTCTGTACTCTCCTTCCGCTTCTGAGTATGGAGGAATTTTTTTTATTTTCCATAATGCTTATTTGTTCTATAAAATTATTTATCTGACTAGTACATACGCCCATAACTTATACTTCAGTTCCGAATAAAATATTGTGTACGGTGACTCATTACACTTTCACTCAAACCTCCCTAGGTATACCTTTTCTATATGATCGGATCAGGGAGGTTACATAATAATTACAAATATACGAGACATATATCTTACCTCTTTGGAACATACCTGCATATAGTATCCTACAGGTGTTTTCCTATCAGTCCGACCTCTCTTCTTTTGACCAGTCATCAAGAGATGGGAGGTTACATAGTTTTGGCTAATCGACTCGCTTACTCTTGCGTTTCCTTAACCTCCGAACGTTGTTTCCATTAACTCTTCATATTTCCCCTGCTTATATCCTTGATGGTATGCTTTCTCTTTCTCAATTTTTAACCGTTCAATTTTTCGGCTCTGTTCCTCTGCCTTTTCAGCTAACTCATACAAAAAAATAAAATCATCTAAATTTAAATTAACTTTATCAGTAACTCCTACACCTTGATCTTTTGCTGAGTTAACTGCTACGCCCATAATTTCATCTAATTGTTGTTTGTTTTCCATCGTTTTCCCTCCTCAACATTTAGTAAATAAAATAATTCAAGAGTTTCCTAAATTTCTACTCCTTCAGACTTCAATGCTGCTAGACATATTGCTGCCTGTAATAATTCAGCATTTGCTATATATTCAATTGGTCCGTTTTTGAATGTAATTAACTTAACCTGGTGTAGATTTGAATATGGATTTTTTTGAATTTCGTATCCTTCGTACTTATCAAGAACCATCAATGCGTCATGAAGAAATTTCGTAGGTTTAAAAGTTGTTGTTGAGTATTCTAAACCGTTTAACTTTCCCTTCCATATCATTGGATGGTAATCCAATTCTTTATAGTTGTTCTCTGCCCACTTAAACCCCATAACCTTTTCTGCTACTAATACATCGATCTCATGGCTTTCCACATTTCCTCCTCCAATCTAGTAACCACAATACAAAATAAGTCTTATAAGCTAAAATTATCCACAGCTTCATCCACAAGGTCTTGACTAATCCCGATATACCGCAAGGTAACTGAAGGGTGACTGTGGTTAAATATTTCTTGAAGTAAAGCCACATCCTTATATTTCTTATAAAAGAAGTAACCAAACGTCTTGCGAGTAGAATGACATCCACACTCTGACACCCCAACCTCTTTTGCTGCTTCATTTAGAATTTTCCATGCTTGTGACCTTTTAATATGATTAGAGCCACGTAATGACTTAAATAAATAGTCATCATCTTTCATGTTGGTTGTATATTCATTAATTTGTTTCTGTAGCTCCTTGTTTAATTTAAACCGTTTAGATTTTTTAGTTTTCTGTTCAGTAATAACTAGATGACTATGATTTTTAACATCTTTTACTTTCAAGCTTAGTAAGTCACTGATCCTTAACTCTGTATTAATTCCCATTGTGAAAAGAAAGTAATTTCGCTTGTTTTGTTTTAATAATGCTAGTTTCATTGCTTCGATTTGTTCTGCGTCTCGTATTGGCTGCACTACTTTCAAACTTGTTGTCACCTTCTATTGAGTTATTTTAATTGGTTTCTTTGTAATTTTTGTATGTCAAGATCTGCATAATCTTCACGGATAATTTTCTTTTGGAGTTCTATTTATTCTTTTTCTTCCCTCGTCATAACTCCCTCACCCACTCTGAATTAGATTTATCTTGCAACAACACTCCCCACTTTTTTGAAAATGGATTCTCTACCTTTACTTGCTGTTTCGTTATACCAGGTTCATAGATTGTGATAATAGAGAGTGTTTCTCGATCATTTGAAATACCTTTATGCAAAACTACTTGTCTCGTATTAGTCATGATCAACCTCCTATTGTGAATCCTATAATACCGATTACCACCCCTTTAGATCCCACCCGTACATATCAATTTATTTTCTAATAAAATGTTAGTTTTATTGACTCATACCCTAACTACTTTTTAATATGGTTGCACACTAAGGCTAATCGCCCAATCATGTCAGATATATGTACATATGTTATTTAATGATTAATAAAAAAGGAGTGGTTATTGATGGAACCTTCTAACATTGAACTTAAAAATTTTACTGAGCAAGAAAACGAATTACCTAAAGATGATCAGAGGTATTCACTTACTGTAAATAGTAACGGAGATGTCATCCCTTCGTTAGTTGTCAATCAACAAGATGATTGTGATAATGTGATTTCATTTTGTTGTACGAGTGTAGTACCTGACGGATTTCGTTTACCAAGCATAGAAAACATTTGTATATCGTTTGACTTTAGTGAGTTGGATTGCTGTTTAGAAACATTCGAAACAACTGGTGTAGTAAACAACCCTTGTAATGGCACTTTAGAATGTCCTGTTGATATAGAAGCTGTACGTCTTGTTGGATGTGCTAGAATGCATGCAAACTTTGGTGAACTAAAACCAATAGATGGTATTACCCTCAATATTTCAAATACACCATGCACTATTTGTTGTGATTTAACAAAATGTGTTGACCAAATCATAGACTTTACATGTGGGCAAAAACCACCTTGTCGTGACTGTTTTAAAGTAGATGGTTATGATGTTGTCACCGAACTTACAACTGATCCATGTGGACGACAAATTGTTGTATTAAATGTTGATTTGGTTGTGGAGTTTACTGGGTGCTCAACTGGAGAATAATTAATTTCATACCTATATTCTCCTTTAATTTACAAACTTTCAGCTTATCAAACCTTAGTTGTTAGTAAAATCTTCAACTAAGGTTTTCACTTAACTTTAAATCCACTTAATATATGTGTTTTATCTATTCTGAGACCTTTTTAATTGAACCTATCTCCTCATCAAATTTTATTCTTACATTTCCAGCGTAAACGGCATTCTCATCTTCATCGTCTTTAATGACACCACCTAAAGAGTCTATCCATACCCTACCGGTATACTCCCATCCATTCTGTGATACTTCTAATTCGTATTTTGCCACTTATTTACCCTTCCCCTCTCAATTCCAATAAAATAGTCGTTTTATTGAAATTAAATATCACCTAATTCCAATTCTGGCTCTACTAATTCAAATAACTTATTTATAAAATCAGCTGCATTCTCTATTACCCAATCACATTGATGTATTGTTTTCTTCCGAAGTTACTTTATTTTCTTTCATGAACTGAACTACTGTGGAATGTAGCCTGTCTTTTGTGACATTTATATGTATTCCTTCTAATTCCTCTCCTGCCCAAAGATTATTACCCAATTTATCTATTAATTTATCCTCAAACTCTAGTTCATATGGATAATACCTTTTTGTATCAACACCTTTGATTATTGCTACTTGCCCTATGTATTTATCTGGAGATAATCCATCCTCCTGATCAATTACACAACATATTATAACTTTATCTCCCACTAAAAATTTCAAAAATCATTCCTCCATTTTCTATAAAACTATTATTTTATTTTGACTTGCTCAATCCTTTATCTATCTTTCTAACAACTCTTTCAGTTGCCGGATCATGAGGAACCAGAATTGTTAATGTGTCTCTAGCCCACTTAGCATCGGATTTTGAAATTGTTAGATTCATCTTGTCAGTCCTTTTTCAATTATTATCATTCACACACTCCAACATTACTTTCGCACTCACTATATCTGTTGGATTAGTTGCTTTGTTGAGAAAATCCTCGGTTGATATAGATTTCTTATCCATATTTACCTGATCAATACGTTGCCAATAAACTAAGATCAGATGCATATCACTCTTTATTCGATCACCAAAATGTTTGATTATGTATTCAACATTGCTAATTATTTTGTTGTTCATTCGTTTTATTCAATTCCATTACTGTTAAAATTGCATAATTAGCCAAATCTAGTAGAGTATCCGTCATACTTTCATCCTTTACTTGTGCAGTATGTTTATGTAGCTGCTTCAACCGTTTCATTTTGTCATCTAACCTAATTAAAGATGAAAGAAGCCCGTATTCTTAATACTGATCTGAGAAGCTATTCCTGTAGTCAGAGTTTTTTCGTTTGTACGTATCATGAAGATTGTCTAAAATGATTTTATGTGAGTGGATATTGGCTGATGGACACTGTTGAATATCGTTCCTCTTTTCTATGAATCTCACAGTATTCATTTCTACTACTTTTCTTCCATTATCCTTAAATTGTATATTTACCTGTCGGTGTAAATTATCTATTTCTGTTACTGTTGCATGCTCACTCGTAGGTTTGTGTATTACTTCATCTCCCACCTGAAACATCTAATGCCCTCCCTTTAATATATCTTCTTTATATTTAATTATTTTATATACATAATCATGGTTAGTGCCATTTTCCCTTATGTAATTAATACTTCCAGTCTTCCCTTTTAAATAGCTTAGTAAAGCTGTTTTTGTTGAATCTTCATCTGAATATCCTTGCTCTAACCAGTATTGTTTTAGATGACTTAGATACCATGTTCCCATTTTTATTGAATGATAGGGATTAAACGGATCTACATCGTCTATTCCAACTATGCCAGCAAGCCAATAGACCTGCTTACCCGATGACACCTGAATACCTCACAATTCATAACACAGGAAATCCAAAATCGAATGCTAAAGGTGAGCGAGGCTGGCTAACAAATCCCAGCAACAAACGCACTGCCTCTTATCATATTGCAATCGATGAATTCGATGCAGTAGAATGTCTCCCTTTAAATGAAAGCTCATGGAATGCTGGTGATGGTACATATGGTAAAGGAAATCGAAAATCAATAAGTATCGAAATCTGTGAGTCTGGTAATTATCAAAAGACATTAAGAAATACTATCGAATTATGTACAAAATTGCTCCATGAACGTAATTGGGGCATAGAAAGGATGAAAAGGCACTATGACTGGAGTTCAAAGGTATGCCCTAGGCTAATGTACGACAATGGTAAATGGACTGACTGGTATTGGTTTGTTGGTGAAGTACAAAAAGAGTTAGATAGTTTAAAGCGAAAAGCAAACACAAATATAAAAGGAGATGAGGACAAATTGGAACTAGATGATTATAAAAATGGTGTTTTGGCAGACTCGTTGGAAACTTTAAATGATAAAGGATGGTTGTATCCAAAATGGACTGAAAAAGCTAGGAAGAAAGAGTTAACAGTTTCTGAATTGTTGTGGCTTAACACTGTTGTATTGTCACGGGCATTGAATAAAAAGGAGGAGAAATAATATGGATACGATAAACTGGGTAGAAATAATTCAAGGTGCTTTATATTTGATGGTTTACTAGTTCCATTTGTATTAACATACATAAAAAATAAGAATCACACAGAAAAGTTTAATAGCGTGTTAGAATATGCTGAGATTGCAGTTAAGTTTGCTGAACAGTATTATGATAAATACTCAGGTGAGACTAAATATAAACATGCTGCTAGTTGGTTATCTGAAAGAGCGAGTCAAATTGGTATTAAACTAAGTGAAGAAGAAGTTAGAGGTATTATTGAGGCTACACTTAAAAATATTAAGATGGAATATGAAGATACTTGGAAAGAAGAGAAAGTTGCTGAGTAAGAAAAATCTAAGGGGAAAGATTTATGTGTCTCTCCCCTTATAATGAGTCAATGTCAACATTGTATTAAAAAATGGACTGAACCAAATAGTAGCTAATTTCTTAAAGATTTCAAGTCGTCTTAATATTTTCCAAAGAGTAAGACTGATATATAATTCATTATTGTTCTTTAAATAAATAGTCAAAAATAAATTGTACTGAGTATGATCTTTTGCTATTATCACTGAAAAAATAGTTTATACCATTTATAAAGTAACTCTCAGATCTACTTATTGTCATTCCTTCTTTATCTAAATAGTATAATTGATTAGATATTGCATGAAACCTTTGATTTTCAGTCATCTCTACCCAATCATACCCATTTTTACCAATAATATATGTATCTTCATCTGATGTAACTTTAACAGTTGATTTGATATTGCCATCATCCCTTTTTGGATCATCTTCCACTATTCTTTCCTTCTTTAGTGTATCCAAATAAGCTAAAGAAGATTTCCCACTTTCTAATTCATCTTTAAAAATAGTTTTTCTATATTGTATTAAGACTATTTTTTCATCGTTAATACTATAAGTATCATATGAATTCCCATAATGTCTAACGGTCAATGTATCAAAATCTTCATAATACACTTCATAATAGTTAAATAACCTCATTAAAGTTTCAAGTTGCTCGCTAACCTTTAGTTCCTTAAAATCTTTAACCATTATTAGGCTTAAAGAATTTCCATATTCTCGATAATTGAAAGTGGTATTTTTTATCTCTTCTCGTATACTTATTAATTCTTCTTCGGTAAGAGGTTGAGTGTGTATAATGCTCAAATCAAATTTATATGAAACATACACTCCCACATTATAATTACAGAAATACTTATACCTATTATACTTCTTTTCATTCACAGTCCCCCTTTATATAAATACTACTTTTCTTATCTACTATTTAGAACAATTAGCATATCCAACTCTTTTAATTTTCTGGTATAGCCGATGATAGATGGAAAAATCTCTTCCATTATCAATAATAATCCCCTATATCTTATTAATGTCCCCTGGAGATTAGTTATTGATAGTTCACTTGTGTTGTACAGTGCTAAAATGCATGAAAATATGTCTAGTACTATTCTATTTAATTAAATTTTTTAGATTCTCTAAGAATAGCTCTTTTAGATATAAACTAATGAATATCATCATATTATTTAAAGAAATTAAAAATTTTAAGAGGTGAAAAAATGAAAGAAGTAGAATGGATGAATCAAATAGTTGCAAACTTATTACGAGAAAGAATTAGTCACCTAGAGCCCTTGATCAAAATAGACGTACAAAAAAAGTTACCCTATGTCACTGAAATTAATAAGTACTTTAATCATGCTAATGACAACCAGATTGAATATTACAATCCTGAAAAGTTCACAGCAGACCTTTTAATTTACGAAGAAGACAATGAGCAAAGTTGGAAACCTCGTATCATAATTGAAGGTAAAGTATTTAAAACTACATCACATGATGCAATAACCTACAGTCAAAAAGCTGCTTCACATAAAAACGTCCATCCTTATTTACGATATGGAATATTAATTGGAAACAGAGAACATTATGCTCTACCTGGTAGATTATTTAGACACGGTTCAGAGTTTGATTTCATGTCGTCTTGGGTATCGTACGAACCTAATGAACCTGAAATTAATGCTTTGGTTAAAATAATATTAGATGAAATTAAGGTTTCTCGAAATATCGAAGAAGTATTATACAACAGTCGTTCATCAAATCGAGAAAAATACACCAGTTATCATAGAAAGATGGTTTTCAGTAAATCTTTGGAGTCAGCAGATAATTAGTTAAAGCCTCATAATACTCCCTATTCATTTATTGTGAATAAGGAGTATGCCTCTCTCATAAAAAATATACTTTTAGGCGTGTTTTTTCCACCGATCTGCCTTCATAGTTGCTGATAGTATATTCTCCAATCTAAATGTTCTTTTTCTATCTCTATAAAAGCAATAAGCCGTTACAGTATTATTCTTTATATCCATTACTCTAATGGCTCTTTGTGTAATAATCCCCTTTTGATCTATATAAATAATTTCTAATATAACTTTTGTAAATTGAGCTCTTTTTAATATGCTTCTCATTATAAGCATCTCCTTTAATTACATTATAAGCGAACACACATTCTAATTCAATGTATTAATCGAACGTATTTTCGCATATGATATAGGTAAAGGAGTGATACATTTGAAGGACAGAGGAATAATGAAATGGATGCCAGCATTTATACAACCTGAACATATGAAGATGATGAAAGAAGCAAAGGCTGACTATTATAAGGTGCAAAAGCGTGTATTAGATGAGCATGAAATAGAAGAAATTAACAATACAATCCTGGAGTCTATGGAGTTTACACAAGAAGTGACTGTAACGTATTTTGAAGATGGAGCTTTTAAACTATGCATGGGACATATTCATTATGTAGATCAGCTCAACAAACATATTAGAGTAATGGATAAATTTGAGGAAGTTCACAGAATTAAATTTGAGGATATTTTTAATGTACAAATAATATAACAGCCCCACATGCATTGCAGGGCTGTTTTTTCGTGGTCGTCATTCGTGATGTATTTTATATTATGCAAGAGTTGCTTTTTGTATTCGTTATTTTAAAGACAGCTAACGTTTATAGCACTAAGATATATTATTTCTATTAATGTTATCTACTTTTTCGATTCCTTTTACACTTGTCTCTTGTAAGACAGTCATGTTCTTTAACTATTTTTAAGACTAGAATGAGGTCATATTCCTGTAAAAAGTGGGATGTAGTTATCATCTGAGTTGATTGAATCGAAATAGACCAAAGTATGAAAATGCCCCCCACTCACCTACCTTGATTCATTCTAATATAGATTTAAGTGGGAGGTGTTAATTAACAAATAACCCCAACCATCTATTAGAGAATTATAGTTTAGTTATCTATCTTCGTTCAAGTAACTCTTTTATATCGTCTAATTTAAAGTCTATTAGGATTTCTTTTTGAAGAACACGTTTGAGTGTTTCTGCGACATTATTATTAACATCCATTAAATCACGAAGAGTCACTAACCTATCAGATTCGAATGCTGCAACTGCTGCTTGAATTTTTTCACCTTCAGCGTTCATAATATGTGCTAAAGCTAGTTCTTCAAAACCAACTGTAACTAATAAAAACAAAAGAACATTTTCCTCACTATAATCTGGAAGTTCTGGTGCAACTGGCATTCCCATTTGTTTATGTCACCTCTTTTCATTGTATTGAATTACATTAAAATTATATGTAATAGAAAAGGAACTGCTTGTTTAAATGACTATTAACAGGTGTAAGTAAGGAAAATGTATTATCCAACTAGGATTGTCGATTGTTTGTTTTCTATTTGAATCGACTACTTTATGGTAACAAAAATAAATTCTCTGCTTTTTAAAAGAGGAACTACTGAGAAGTTAAAAATAGTAATACCTGTTACAATTAATATATGAAATATTATAAAAAGAGTATGGTGATATTTCATATACGATTAAAAAGTTCCAATTCTTCTTTTCTGAAGAACTGGAACTAATCGTCTCAATAATCATTGTGTTTACAAGATTAACTACCACTATACCCTATGTACCAGTCGCCTCTTAGACGACTTTATGTGCAACAAGGATCATCTGGACTAACGATTGTAGTTTGAAAAGAAATGTTAAATTCGAAATCACCAGCAAAAGGTCCACTTATATTAAAGCTATTTATGAATGCTGATGCGTTTTCGGTAACCTCACTAGTCCCGGAACATTCTATATTTAAAGTTACTACATCTCCTATTAACGCATTTTCCTTAACAACACCTTCGAATATTAAAGCAGGACACAAATTTATAGATGTACTTGGTTGGACATTCCCATCTCCTTCAACTACATAATCCAAAAACTCTATATTGAACTCTTGACCATCTGGAGTAATAGCTCCAACTACTGTTCCAGGAGGATTGTCAATAAAATCTGTTAGACATACATCTTCGTTAGCACCAGCTAATTGCCCATCTAAATTTTGTACTTGGACAATTCCTAATGCGCCTGGCAAAGCCTCAACAGTCACTTTCATATAAATCTCATAAGTAAATTCTTGACCCGGACATAATACAGGCGGACTTACTATAACCCATGGTGCAACTTCACCAAAAATCTCAAACTTTACATGTCTACATGTACAACCCTCAGGTAAAACCTTTGCAGTAGCAGTACATTTTTGAACCTTTCCTTCCAATAGTTGAAGGAATATAGAACAGTTGCCACACTCTGCCACAACTTGTTCATTAGGACATCCATCATTTTTACATGGAATGCATACGATATCCCCTATAGAAATATCTGTACAATTTGTTATCGTTCCAGTCGTATTACACACCTCGACTACTTCGTATAAGGTTTGTGAAAATACATTCGTTTCACCACATGCAGCTGCTTTTTTCCCATTGTGACTTGTTGTGGCTGTAATAAAAGCAGATGTATTTTCCCCTTCGTCAACAATTGCAGTAGTTTCATAAACACCTTTCCAGTCAGTAATTGCTGGATTAGGATCGAAGGTAACTATTGAAGGATCACTCTCAAAATACACCTCAACACCTTTTACTCTCTTCCCACACTTTTTTCTTACAGAACCATTAATATTTCCTCCACATATTATTTCATTTGGTACATCAATTGAGATACTCAATTCATTGCAAGGATTTTGACAACATTTTGGTTGAGCCTTGCACTTTGACAATATTCTTTTAGGTTGGTCACCTGATTTATTTAAGCCCATTAAAACTCACTCCTTATCTGCCCATATACAATATTGTTTGTACATTTTATGTACATGAAATTTGATAAGTGAGATTAAATCATCAAATGGGTTGTAAACATAATTGCTATTTAGTTTAGTAATAAAAGTGGAACCTATAAATCAAGTTCCACCTCAAAGTTAATTAATCTATTCCGGATGGCATTTCTCAACTACATGAGTACAATCAGGTGTAAATATTCCGTCATTATTCACCGCAGCTGAAACTCCATTAGCAGAAAATAAAAGACCGAGCGTTGCTACAAGCACGACAACCTTACGCATTTATTTCCCTCCTTCATACATTATTATTGTTTTCACATATTCATTATAAGAATATTCAGAGTAATAAATAAGTGGCTTAAGTCATTTCTGATGGTGACTTAAGTATTAAATTATTATGTAAACACACTGATATAAAAGGTTTTATATGTATACAAATTAATTGATTCAAAAAAAGGACTATTTTTCAGTCCTTAGTAACCTCTTTATCACCTTTGTTCACTACTTCCATTTACAATTGACAGTATTTCTTTCATGTTTTATGGACTACTGTCAGTTACAAAAGTACATAAACGAGCATTTACTAATTAGATAGAAGTGGTTTTATCGCTTCATAATAGCACTGAAAGGAATGAAAAAATTATGTCTGATTGTAGATGTAAGGGGAAAGGAAACAACGAAATATCTTGTAATTGTCAATTTGGTACTGTCACATTGTCAGATGGTAACAATACAACGCCATTTGTACCTTTAACATTAACAACGGATACAATAAATGTTACAGAAAGGGATTGGGTAGTTAAGGTTGATACGATGGCAGACATACAAAAAACTGGTGGTACCACCATAACCGCTGTTAATTATGTAGTTGAACGAATAACAGGTGGAACTACTACAACATTATGTAACTACAATGTGGTGGATGAAAGGATTTCTGATTTCACATTAACCCCAAACAATACAGTGTGTGATCACCCACCACTGGGCTGCCATATGTATAGGCTGTCCATACTCGATAATGGTACAAATCTTTCCCTAACACTCGAAAATACTTGTCGGTGCATTAATGTCACTACCTTTCAAAAGAGCGAGCTGAGTAAATAAGGAATATGTAGCAACTAATTAATAACACACAAAATCCCTACTATTTAACAAGGGATTTTGCTATGTCATGATTGTCAATGTAAAGTACCTTATATACTTCGTTGTCCTCACTCATTTGGTGAGGGTAATTTATAATATTTTAGTAACCACAATGTCCATTAAGTTTATTAGTAAAATGAACCTTAACTTTAATGTTGAAATACACTATAAAATGGATATTTTATTATAAATTAAATATTCATGACTTTGGGTTTGTTTCCTGTGAAATTCGTTACAAATGCAATAAGGGAAGTTCTCAGCTCTTAATCACCTCAATCATTATTTTTTCTACTAAACTCCTTTTTTAACACACATTCGCCCACAAGAATAAACATTGACACTTATTTTCTTCTAAATAATCAATATACCTTTTCTAATATCGTTGATTATGATACAATATTTCCTGTTATTGTTGTTCCTAATATTATTAATTGATGAAATATATAAATGTTTTTGTCTTATATTTATATTTGGAGTAAGAATGGTAATACTTAGTGGAGATAAGATATCCACACAGGAGGAAATAAAATGGCTCAAGGTAAAGTTAAATGGTTTAATGCAGACAAAGGTTTTGGATTTATCGAAGTTGAAGGTGGAGAGGATGTATTCGTTCACTTCTCAGCTATTCAAGGCGATGGCTTCAAATCACTTGAAGAAGGTCAAGAAGTTTCATTCGATATTGAAGATGGAAACCGTGGCCCTCAAGCAGCAAACGTTCAAAAGTTTTAATTTAACATTACACCGTTCATGAAAATGGACGGTTTTTTTTATATTAAAATAAACAAAAAAAGACTGCTTCAACAGTCATCTAATATTTTCATCTACAGTAAACATTAATTCACCACTATTTATTATTAATTTTGAATCTATTCACACACTTATCGATAACTTGTTAACAATATCCACAAAACAAAAACACCCTCCAACAGGATGCTTGCATATGTATTATTTATAAGAATTTTTATTAACCATATCTATTAAATAATGGATGAGAGCAATTAGATATGATAGCAATAGTATAATTATTATGCTAAATGTGACATTAATTTCTCCAAGTATGGATACAAAAATAAGAAAAAAAACAAAACTACTAAAAATTGATGCAAAGAATATCGCGAAGTACCTTGACATATATGCGCTCCTTTCTAAGAACGGTATGTATATTACTACTGAAAACAAATTTAATTATTAATGCCGCCTTCAGGATCTTATTAATAGCTCCTTCCATCTTATTTAATCACACTTTTAAAAAATTATTTAGTTATCTGCGTCTTTGAATATAAAATTGTCATTTTATTAAGCTCTTTTCTGAAAGAGTGTTGCTTTTAAAAAATAAAAGGATTGATTTACTTTTTATGGTATTATATTAACAACTTGTTCATCTTAGTAGAATAAAGTCAATAAACAAGATTAAAAATCGGGGGACTTCTTATGAGAAAATTGGAAACAGAAAGATTATTACTTAGACCATTGACCACAGATGATTCAGGGAGAATTGAAGAAATGGCTGGAGATTTTGAAGTAGCCAAATCCACCTTAAATATTCCTCATCCATATCCTGAAGGTTCCGCAGTACAATTTATTGAAAGTATTCTTAATGCAGAAAAAAATAATAAAATCGTAATGTTTGGAATTACTGAGAAAGAAGCAAATCGTCTAATTGGTCTTATAAATATAAATCTTTCAGAATCATTTAGTCGGGGAGAATTAGCTTATTGGGTTGGGAAAGAGTACTGGGGCAAAGGATACGGAACAGAAGCCAGCAAAGCGTTATTAGAATATGGATTTAACCATCTACACCTAAACAAAATTTTTGCAGCATCATTTACTTCTAATCCTGGTTCTTGGAGGATTATGGAGAAAATAGGGTTGAAATACGAAGGAACATTAAAACAGCACGTAGCTCGTTTTGGTCAATTTTATGATTTAGCTTACTATGGATTGTTAAAAGAAGAGTTCAACACAGAATGTCAATTAGATAATATAAAAGAGAGCGTTAAATAAATTTAGAATCACAGCCGTTTATGTTTTTTTAATCCTTGCTTAGAAAGTTGAGTGTAAAGTTATTTGAATTTTGACAGGAAAATAAGAGCATCTGATTCATCTGTTCTTATTCAGCCATCTTCTTACTTTGATGAAGAAAGCTAAACCAATAGAGGTAGTTTTCCGTGGTCAAAATAGCAACAATCTATGCGAAAAGAACATTTTATTATGATTTACTAAAACAAAACCCGAAATTTATTTTTTAACGCTTCATTGGAAAATTATAATATAATAGACATATATTATTTTTGGGGTGAAAATCTATGAAAGAAAACTTAATTGCAAGATCATTATTTACCTTAGCAATTTGTATTGTAATAGGTAGTTGGTTTATTTCAAATGGGTTAAAGGAAGGCAATCGAATAATTGCAGAACAATTGTCTGATGGAATTGAAGCCACTAAATCATACACAATGGATACGACACAAGGTCAATTGTTAACTGCCACACAATTATCCGAATATTTGGGTATAAGCGATGAACAAGTAACTCAGCTATTCCCAGATTCAAATGGTAAAAGCGAAATACCTTATTTAAAAATTAAGGGTGAGCTCTTCTTCCCTAAAGCAGCCATTGATAAATGGTTACAAGAAATTAAAGCAACCTCTATTAATAGATGAGCCTAATAAAATGTGGGCTTTTATTTTTTCATAAAATACTTCTTTTATTGTAATTAAGAAAGCCAGTAAATAAACTGACTTTCTTAAGGTATGAAAGCTATCGCTACAGGGTTAGATTCAACAGGAACAGTTGCGACAACAGAATGTGTTTTTACGTCGATTACTGAGACTGTGCCATCGTCTTCATTTCCAACATATGCTAATTTTCCGTCGGATGTAAATTCGACGAACCTAAAATTCACACTACTTCCTACTTGAACAGTAGCAATAATTAAATGTGTTTTTGTATCAATGACCGTTACTGTATCTCCATCCAAAGAAGCTACATACGCTAATTTACCATCTGGTGTGATAGCAACTTGCCTCGGCCTATCTCCTACATTTCCTATTGGAATTGTTGCAATGACAGAGTGAGTCTTAGTGTCGATTACCGATACTGAACCAAGAGCATTAACCTCAGTTCGATTAACAACATATACAATTTTTCCATCTGGGGTAAACTCCGCAAATAGTGGCCTCGACTCGACAGACACGATGGCAACAACAGTGTGGGTTTTCGTATCAATAACCGATACAGTACCAATAACATTAAACTCAGGGATATAAACAGTTTTTCCATTAGGAGAGATGGCGATATTTTCAGACGCACTGCCCCCTATCAACGGAACAGTGGCAATAACGGAGTTTGTCTTAGTGTCAATAACCGACACGTTGCTGTTGCCTCTATTCGATACATAGGCTAGTTTTCCATCCGGTGTAATTTCAACCCCAGTCGGCTCAATTCCCACTGGAATGGTAGCAATAACCGAGTGCGTTTTCGTATCAATAACTGATACGTTATTACTTTGGGTAGAACTATTTGTGACATACGCTAATTTACCATCCGGTGTTATGGCGACTGATCTTGATGTAGCCCCTACAGCCACAGTAGCGACTACGCTGTGAGTCTTTATGTCTATTACCGATACAGTAGTAGGGTCGCCAATGCCTCTATTCACGACATAAGTCAATTTTCCATCCGGAGTAATTGCTATGTCAATCGGACGATTACCGACAACGACATTTGCAATTACAGAATGTGTTTTAGTATCAATAACAGAAACAGTACCATTTTCATTACTATTTAATACGTAAGCTAGTACCATAAGTACCAACCCCCTTTTACTTCATTTATAACAGTGTATGCTACAGAATACTCCTAAATGAATTCATGATAAAAGCCTTGTTTTACCTTACATCTGTAAACATATTTCCTTAAGATTAATGTTTATCCTATTACCCTTGCTATCCTCCACCCACTCACCAGAGTATGTACAATTCCTCATTACCTTTATTAATCTGTCCAGTGATTCAAACGTTGCTGCATGAGGGATACCTCTATATCGTTCAGGTGTATTCCAATCTGTTGGAACCCAGCATAATTTATACATTAAACAGCCTCCTTATAAAAACTTTTTTATATCGAACAGTCTCCTCCTAAATTGCCTTAAAACACTACTTTTATTACAACTATCCAGCAATAAAATACAGTCTCTGTTATATAGAAATTACCTTCTAAATTCTTTTATTAACTCCTGTAATTCATAATCAATTAAACTATCGACCTGTGTTACATTAGATATTTTAGAATACTCCAAAACTGCATTTTTATAGTCTTCTATTACTCTAACCTTAAAATCCTGATATATCTGTTCTCGCTCTGTTATGCGTTCATCTAAATTACTATTTAATTCAAATCTACTACTTCCCATTTGTGACCAATTGCTTCTGTGTCGGTTAATATTGATCCACCCCTAGCAATATAAATGACTCGCTGTTATACAAGCTTTTACGCTCATTAGTTTTGGTTGATTGAGTTAGTTGATGAGATTAATTTTCTACGTGTCTAACTACTATTATTGCGTTTTATAGCAGAATTAAAAATTAGCAAAAAGTGCATTTGTATATTTTCTTAGGTTATCGGGATTGTTAAAATTAAGTATGACTTGTTGTTTCTTACCACATCGAGGACAAGTTTCAATATATTCTTCTTCTGTTTCCTCTTCATTTGTTCCTAAAAACTCATAAGATGCTGTAATATCGGGACATTCACCTGGATTGGCTACACTTAGTTAGACAGAAATTTTAAGGTCAAGTAGAATGAACTTACTATATGATTGATGAGGAGAATCTA
>NZ_JAEUFG010000041.1 GCF_018588585.1 Bacillus sp. SM2101 | reverse complement strand
AACACGGAAGTTAAGCTCTTCAGCGCCGATGGTAGTTGGGGGTTTCCCCCTGTGAGAGTAGGACGTTGCCAGGCAATTAAAAAACACAGAGTACTTATACTCTGTGTTTTTTTATGTCTATGTAAACAGCCAAAAGATCTAATAGTCCTTTAGCCGTTTTTTTTTTTATCGCTACGCTTTTTTGTGCTTCCATGTTCTTTTATTAATCAGCCCAGGTTTTCCTAGCGCCTATCCCCTTGAGTCGTGTTACTATTTCACCCGAAGGAAAAAAACGCTTTCATGTGAAATAGCTCCAACGCTTGTCGAGGTTAAACAGTCGACTCCACTTTTCTTTTAATCCTCTATTTTATGGACTTTTATTTTTTTCTTTGCATCTTTTGAGATTAACTTGTGTAAATGAATAATTAGAAGTCCATTATGATAGCTTGCATCAATTGGATCATCTCTCACTGGAAACGGTAATTCAACATTTTTTTCTACATTTCCTTCTTGGATACCCTGTTCTTGTAGATCAAAGCCTTTAAATGTTAAGTTAATGCTGCCTTTTACTTCTAATGTTTGATTATTTTTATTTACATAGAGATCAACATCGCTTTCTTTATCAAGCCCAGGCATACTGACCACGACTAATAACTCATTATGAGATTGATAAATATTTACTGGTGCTTGAGATTGAAAGCCATTAAAAAGTGAATCAAACCCACTTAAAAAGTCCTTTCCGAAAAAATGCCCCCATTGATCTTTGAGGTTGTTAAGGTTTTTAAATTGATCAAAATCTAACATGTAAGACTGGCCTCCTTTACTGCTGTAATATTATATGTTATGGTTCGTTAAACGTGCCTAATAAATAGGAACTAGCATAGAAAGGAAATGTATGATGAATAGTAAAAAGCCGAAGAAAAAAAAGTTTGTTGTTGCTGAAAATGAGACAATAAGTGATTGTTTGGATCGTATGAAAAAGGAAGGATATTCACCGACTAGACGAACGGAAGAACCGGTCTTTAAGGAAGTCGAAAAAGGCGGGGAAGTATCAGTTGTCCCCAGTGGGAGTACAATTGTCTTCGAAGGAAAGTTAATTTAGAAAACACGAACAATATAAAATAAATAAACTTAAATCGTTCGATTTTTCTGTTGACAATCTTTATCGTCCATTGTTAAGATGTCACTAGAGAAAATTATTTGCCTCATATAATAATGGGAATAAGGCCCAAAAGTTTCTACCCAATAACCGTAAATTATTGGACTATGAGGAAAAGTATTAAGCTGTAAATTAACAGCTTGGCCTGTAAAGTCGACACAAGGTGTCTTAGCCCAGGTAGAGTGCTTTTCCTTATTAGGGAGCGTTCTATGCTGGGCTTTTATTATAGGATCAAAGTGAATAATAAGGAGAGGAAAACAATGAAGCCGCTCGTTGGAGTAATCATGGGAAGTACTTCTGATTGGGAAACGATGAAACATGCTTGTGACATACTTGAAGAATTATCAATTCCATTCGAAAAGAAAGTTGTTTCAGCACACCGAACTCCAGATCTAATGTTTGACTATGCAGAATCAGCTAGATTGCGAGGCATTAAGGTTATTATTGCAGGTGCTGGGGGTGCTGCTCACTTACCTGGAATGGTTGCTTCAAAAACTACACTACCAGTTATTGGAGTGCCAGTACAATCTAAAGCTCTTAACGGCTTGGATTCGTTGCTTTCAATCGTTCAAATGCCTGGGGGAGTACCAGTAGCAACTGTCGCAATTGGCAAAGCAGGTGCAACAAATGCTGGGCTGTTAGCAGGTGAAATATTAAGTACACATCTTCCTGAGGTCGCAGCCTCATTAGAACATAGACGTGAGACTATTCGAAATAATGTATTAGAAAGTAGTGATATGCTTGATTAAGGATTGCATATTACCAGGTGAGACGATCGGAATCATTGGTGGTGGACAACTTGGTAGGATGATGGCGATTGCTGCTAAGCAAATGGGATATAATATTGCTGTATTAGATCCTACGCCAAATTCACCTTGTGGTCAAGTCGCTGACATCGAAATCGTTGGTAATTTTGATGATATTGATGCTATTAAAAAGCTAGCACAACATAGTGATGTAGTGACGTATGAATTTGAAAATATAGATTATGATGCTTTAATATGGCTTGAACAGAATGTCCGTTTACCACAAGGTAGTCGTTTATTGGCGATAACACAAGACCGTTCGACAGAAAAAGCTACCATTGTGGATGCCGGAGTTGAGGTTGCTCCATATATATTAGTAGATTCTGAAGAGAAATTAATAGATGCATTAAAGCAAATGGAATTTCCTTGTGTGTTAAAGACATGTCGAGGTGGATACGATGGTAAAGGGCAAGCGGTGATTCGTAATGATGATGATATTAGCAAAGCATTACCACTCTTAGACCATGGTCCTTGTGTTTTAGAGGCTTGGATTTCCTTTGAGAAAGAAATATCAGTCATCGTTTCAAGAAGCCAGGCGGGGGAAGTAAAAGCATTCCCGGTTGCGGAAAATATTCATGTAGATAATATCTTACATCAATCGGTTGTACCTGCTAGAACTACTGATAAAATAGTTAATGAAGCGCATCAAATAGCAATAAATCTAGCAGAAAAATTGCAAATGGTCGGAACATTGGCAGTTGAAATGTTTGTTACAAAAGAAGGCAAAATATTTATTAATGAATTAGCGCCAAGGCCCCATAACTCAGGGCATTATACGATGGAAGCTTGTAAAACCTCACAATTTGAACAGCATATTAGGGCGATATGTAATTTGCCACTAGGAGAAACGGACCTTTTGACACCAGTTGTGATGATGAATATTCTAGGTGAGCATGTCGATGCTGTGATGGACAATATTACAAAATTCACAACGTGTAAGCTCCATCTATATGGGAAAAAAGAAGCGAAAGTAAAAAGAAAAATGGGTCATATTAACATTTTGGCGGATAATAATGAAGAAGCAATCAAGCAAGCAAATGAGCTAAATATTTGGCCGGAGGAGAATGATAAATGATTGAACGTTATACTCGCCCTGAAATGGGAGCAATTTGGACAGAGGAAAATCGCTTTAAAGCATGGTTAGAGGTCGAGATTTTAGCATGTGAAGCATGGGCAGAGCTAGGAGATATTCCAAAAGAGGATGTAAAGCTCATTCGACAAAATGCTTCGTTTGATATTAATCGGATTCATGAAATAGAGGAACAAACTAGACATGATGTTGTAGCCTTCACTCGTGCTGTTTCAGAAACATTAGGTGAAGAGCGTAAATGGGTGCATTATGGCTTAACATCTACTGATGTTGTTGACACAGCACTTTCTTATTTATTGAAACAAGCAAATGACCTTCTTCTAAGTGATATTGAAAACTTTGTTGCCATTTTAAAACAAAAAGCTCAGGAGCATAAATATACGGTTATGATGGGACGTACTCACGGTGTCCATGCTGAGCCAACAACATTTGGTTTAAAGCTTGCATTATGGTATGAGGAAATGAAACGTAATCTTGACCGTTTTAAAAGGGCTGCAGATGGTGTTAGAGTTGGAAAAATATCAGGAGCAGTAGGAACGTATGCTAATATCGATCCATTTGTAGAAAAGTATGTATGTGAAAAGTTAGGCTTAGAGGCAGCTCCTATTTCTACGCAAACATTGCAACGTGATCGCCATGCGGAATATATGGCAGCTCTTGCTTTAATCGCTACGTCAATCGAAAAATTTGCTGTGGAAATTCGTGGTCTTCAAAAAAGCGAAACACGCGAAGTGGAAGAATTCTTTGCCAAAGGGCAAAAGGGATCGTCAGCAATGCCGCATAAACGTAATCCTATTGGATCAGAGAATATGACTGGTATGGCAAGGGTCATTCGAGGCTATATGATGACAGCATATGAGAATGTCCCATTATGGCATGAGAGAGATATATCTCATTCTTCAGCAGAAAGAATTATTTTACCAGATGCGACAATAGCTCTAAATTATATGCTTAACCGTTTCGGTAACATTGTTAAAAACCTTACTGTTTTTCCAGAGAATATGAAGAAAAATATGGATCGTACACTAGGTTTAATCTATTCCCAACGAGTTTTATTAGCACTTATTGATACAGGAATGACCCGAGAAGAAGCGTATGATATTGTTCAACCAAAAGCTATGGAAGCTTGGGAAACACAAGTACCTTTCCGTCAGCTGATTGAGTCAACTGATATGATTACTTCACGCTTAACTAATGAGCAAATCAATGAATGCTTTGATTATAACTACCATATAAAAAATGTAGATGCAATCTTTAATCGTTTAAATCTTTAAGGCTTAATAAAGGAGGGCGAATGCAATGGAAAAATTAGCAATGCTATATGAGGGAAAAGCAAAAAAGATATATCGTACAAATGATCCAAACGTTGTGTGGGTAGAGTACAAAGATAGTGCAACCGCTTATAACGGTGAAAAAAAAGCACAGATATTTGGTAAAGGGCGACTAAATAATGAAATTACAAGCTTGCTATTTGAAAAGTTGCATCGCTCAAATATTGAAAATCATTTTATTAAAAAGGTGTCAGAAACTGAACAGCTTGTAAAAAAAGTTACAATTATTCCTCTTGAAGTTGTTGTGCGTAATTTAGTTGCTGGGAGCCTTGCTAAACGACTAGGAATTGAAGAAGGTACACCTATAAATCAACCTGTTGTTGAATTTTATTACAAAGATGATGATTTAGGTGACCCACTTATTACTGAAGACCATATTGCAATATTGCAAGTTGCAACAGATGAGCAAGTTTTACACTTGAAAAAAGTAGCATTAGAAATTAATAGAATATTAGCAGAACATTTTCATGGATGTGGTGTTCGTTTAGTAGATTTTAAACTTGAATTTGGAATCACTGAAGAAGGTGCGATCATTTTAGCAGATGAAGTTTCTCCAGATACGTGCCGTTTATGGGATATGGAAACGAATGAAAGATTTGATAAAGATGTCTTTCGTAGAGATTTAGGTCAGCTTACAGATGCTTATGAAGAAATACTAAAACGCTTAGGGGGCTCACAATATGTTTAAAGTGAAAGTGTTTGTTACGTTACGAGAGAGTGTATTGGATCCACAAGGAAGTGCGGTGAAAAACTCACTTCATAGCTTGTCATATAAAGAAGTTGAAGATGTCCGTATTGGTAAATATATGGAGTTGCAAATCGACAAAACTGATCGAGATATTGATGAAATCGTTCAAGAAATGTGTGAGAAGTTATTAGCAAATACTGTTATAGAAGACTACCGCTATGAAGTTGAGGAGGTCATCTCACAGTGAAATTTGCCGTAATTGTATTTCCAGGATCTAACTGTGATGTAGATATGTATCATGCGATCAAAGATAGTCTAGGTGCAGAGGTAGAATATGTATGGCATGATGCTGTTGATATAGCTCATTTTGATGGAATCCTACTTCCAGGTGGATTCTCTTATGGAGATTATCTCCGTAGTGGAGCAATTGCTCGCTTCTCAAAGGTTATGACAGAAATTAAAAAAGCAGCAGATATGGGGAAACCTATTTTAGGAGTTTGTAATGGCTTTCAAATTTTATTAGAGGCAAATCTACTACCTGGAGCAATGAGACATAATAACAGTTTGAAATTTATTTGCCGACCTGTGGAACTTACTGTTGAAAATAGCGAAACGATGTTTACATCTAGCTATGAGCAAGGTGAAGTAATTACCATTCCTATAGCTCACGGAGAGGGAAACTATTATTGTGATGAAGAAACATTGCACAGACTGAAAGAAAACAAGCAAATTGTATTTAAATATAACTCTGAAAACCCTAATGGTAGTTTAGAAGATATAGCGGGCATTATGAATGAGAAGGGGAATGTACTTGGTATGATGCCACACCCTGAGCGAGCTGTTGAAGATTTATTAGGCAGTGCTGATGGCTTAAAGCTGTTTCAATCGATAGTGAAAAATTGGAGGGAAACTCATGTCGTTACTTCTTGAACCAAGTCCACAACAGATAAAAGATGAAAAAATATACAGAGAAATGGGATTAAGTGATGAAGAGTTTGTTACAATAGAAGGCATTTTAAACCGTCTTCCTAACTATACTGAAACGGGTTTATTTTCCGTTATGTGGTCAGAGCATTGTAGTTATAAGAATTCTAAGCCAGTGCTTAGCAAATTTCCAACAAGCGGTGAAAAAGTGTTACAAGGTCCTGGTGAAGGTGCAGGTATTGTTGATATCGGTGACAATCAAGCTGTCGTTTTTAAAATCGAAAGTCATAATCACCCATCCGCTATTGAGCCGTACCAAGGGGCTGCAACAGGTGTAGGTGGAATTATACGAGATGTTTTTTCAATGGGAGCTCGTCCAATTGCTTTATTAAACTCTCTACGTTTTGGTGAATTAGTTACCCCACGTATGAAATATTTATTTGAAGAAGTAGTTGCAGGAATCGCTGGTTACGGAAACTGTGTAGGCATACCAACAGTAGGTGGAGAAATCCAATTTGAACCATCTTATGACGGGAACCCGCTTGTTAACGCGATGTGTGTCGGCTTAATTGATCATGAGGATATTCAAAAAGGGCAAGCAAAAGGGATTGGAAATACGGTCATGTATGTTGGTGCCAAAACAGGGCGCGATGGGATCCACGGAGCGACATTTGCGTCAGAGGAGTTATCAGAACAATCGGAAGAAAAGCGTCCTGCCGTGCAAGTGGGTGATCCTTTCATGGAGAAGTTATTGCTAGAAGCATGCCTTGAACTTGTAAAATGTGATGCATTAGTAGGTATTCAGGATATGGGAGCTGCAGGTTTAACAAGCTCTTCAGCAGAGATGGCAAGTAAAGCTGGTTCAGGAATTGAAATGAATTTAGATTTAGTTCCTCAACGCGAAACAGGTATGACTGGTTATGAGATGATGCTTTCAGAGTCACAGGAACGGATGTTAATTGTTGTTGAAAAAGGTAGAGAGCAAGAGATACAGCAAATTGTAGAAAAATATGGGCTTGATGCTGTAGCAGTTGGAAAAGTAACCGATGATAAAATGCTCCGTCTTTATCACAAAGGTGATGTTATCGCTGATGTGCCAGTTGATGCTTTGGCTGAAGATGCGCCAGTTTATCATAAGCCTTCTACAGAACCTTCGTATTATCAACAATTTCAGGAGATGGCTGTAGAAGTTCCTAAAGTAAATGACTATAAAGAAACGTTATTGCAGTTACTGTCACAGCCGACAATTGCAAGTAAAGAATGGGTATATGACCAATATGATTATATGGTACGTACGAATACAGCCGTATCCCCAGGGTCAGATGCAGCGGTCGTACGAGTTCGTGGAACAAACAAAGCGTTAGCAATGACAACGGATTGTAATTCTCGCTACCTATATCTAGACCCAGAGGTTGGCGGTAAAATCGCGGTGAGTGAAGCTGCAAGAAACATCGTCTGTTCTGGTGCGGAGCCACTTGCAATTACTGACTGCTTAAATTTCGGAAATCCAGAGAAGCCAGAGATTTTCTGGCAGATTGAAAAAGCAGTAGATGGTATGAGTGTAGCTTGTGAAACTTTAAAGACACCAGTCATTGGTGGAAATGTATCTTTATATAATGAGACAAACGGAACGGCGATTTATCCGACTCCAGTTGTAGGAATGGTGGGCTTAATCAAAGATTTAGACCACATAACGACACAGCAATTTAAAGCTGAAGGTGATCTAGTTTATGTAATTGGTGATTCGAAAGAGGAATTTGGTGGAAGTGAATTACAAAAATTAATTGAAGGTCGTATTTTTGGTAAGGCACCTGAACTGAATTTAGACGTTGAACAAACTCGTCAAAAACAGTTGCTAACTGCTATTCAAAGTGGAGTAATACAATCAGCACATGACATTGCTGAAGGCGGATTTGCTGTTGCTATTGCTGAATGCTTATTTGGTACTGAAGGTTTAGGGTGTAACGTTAAGATAAGTGGAAGTGCTGTCACTTCATTATTTAGTGAAACACAATCTCGATTTATTGTGACAGTGAAAAAAGAAAACCAACAAGCGTTTGAACAGCTTGTTCAAGCCACTTTAATTGGTGAAGTAAGCGCAGAACCAATGTTAAAGATCGATAACGAGCAAGGTGAAGATTTGATCCATATTTCGGTAGAAGAAGCTGAAAATGCTTGGAAAGGAGCTATTCCATGCTTGCTGAAATAAAAGGCTTGAATGAAGAGTGTGGGTTATTCGGTATTTGGGGTCACAAGGATGCGTCACAAATTACGTATTACGGCTTACACAGTCTTCAACACCGAGGACAAGAAGGAGCTGGGATCGTAGTAAGTGATGGAAAAAAATTAAAAGGTGTCAGAGGTGAAGGCCTTGTAGCAGAAGTTTTCAGCGGTGGGAAATTAACTGAAATTCAAGGCTCTGCTGCAATAGGTCATGTTCGTTATGCCACAGCAGGTGGAAGTGGAATTGAAAATGTACAGCCCCTCCTATTCCATTCGCAAAAAGGGAGCTTGGCTATGGCTCATAACGGTAACCTTGTTAATGCAATGGCTCTTAAGCATCAATTAGAGAGCCAAGGTAGTATTTTTCAAACAACTTCAGATACTGAAGTATTAGCTCATCTTATTAAGAGAAGTGGCTTTTCTACCTTTAAGGAACGAGTGAAAAATGCCTTATCCATGTTAAAGGGTGCTTATGCCTTTTTAATTATGGATGAAACTCAAATGATGGTTGCGCTTGATCCGAATGGCTTACGACCGTTATCAATTGGGAGATTAGGAGATGCTTACGTTGTGGCTTCAGAAACATGTGCATTTGATGTAGTTGGAGCTACCTATGAACGTGATGTAGAGCCTGGGGAGCTAATCATTATTGATGAAACAGGCATTCATTCTGAAAGGTTTACAGTGACAATGAATCGTGCAATTTGTAGTATGGAATATATTTATTTTTCAAGGCCTGATAGTAATATAGATGGAATTAATATTCATACTGCGAGAAAAAGCCTTGGGAAAAAGCTAGCATATGAAGCACCTATTGATGCAGATGTAGTTACAGGGGTTCCGGATTCAAGTATTTCGGCTGCAATTGGCTACGCCGAAGCGTCTGGTATACCTTATGAGTTAGGTTTAATTAAAAATCGCTATGTTGGAAGAACGTTTATTCAGCCATCGCAAGCTTTACGCGAACAAGGTGTCAAAATGAAACTCTCTCCTGTACGGGGTGTAGTGGAGGGCAAAAGAGTTGTAATGGTTGATGATTCCATCGTTCGTGGAACAACGAGCCGCCGTATCGTGACAATGTTAAGGGATGCGGGTGCAAAAGAGGTTCACGTTAGAATCAGTTCACCTCCAATTAAAAATCCTTGCTTTTATGGTATTGATACATCAACACATGAGGAGTTAATTGCATCCTCACATTCAGTTGAGGAAATACGGAAGATTATAGGGGCAGATTCAATTTCATTTTTAAGTGAAGAAGGGCTTGTATCAGCGATTGGAAGACCGTATGAAGGCGAATATAGAGGTCAGTGTATGGCATGTTTTACTGGGAAATATCCAACAGAAATTTACCCAGATACGGTTCTCCCTCACGAAAAAGTACTAACTTAACAATACCCAACATTTGATTTAGGAGGATAAACATATGGCGAATGCTTACAAACAAGCTGGAGTCGATATTGAAGCTGGCTATGAAGCGGTATCACGAATGAAGAAGCATATATTAAAAACAGGCAGACCTGAGGTGCTAGGTGCAATTGGTGGCTTTGGTGGCATGTTTGATTTATCAAAAATGAATGTAAAAGAGCCAGTGCTTATTTCGGGAACAGACGGTGTAGGAACAAAGCTTATGCTCGCATTTATGATGGATAAGCACGACACGATTGGTATTGATGCTGTGGCAATGTGTGTAAATGATATCGTTGTACAAGGTGCAGAACCGATGTTTTTCCTAGATTACATCGCTTGCGGTAAATCCTCTCCTGAGAAAATAGAAGCGATTGTGAAGGGTATTGCAGATGGTTGTGAGCAAGCTGGTTGTGCTTTAATCGGTGGCGAAACTGCAGAAATGCCTGGCATGTATGACGAAGAAGAGTATGACTTGGCGGGTTTTACTGTCGGAGTTGCAGAGAAAAATAAGCTTGTTACAGGTGAAGCTATTAAAGAGGGGGATGTCTTAATAGGTCTATCCTCAAACGGCATTCATAGTAATGGTTATTCACTTGTAAGAAAAATATTATTAGAAGAAGCTCAGCTTGATTTAACGAATACTTATGGTGACTGTACTTCAGCACTTGGAGAAGAATTATTACGTCCTACTAAAATATATGTCAAACCAATTTTATCTTTGTTAAAACAAAGTCAAGTAAATGGCATGGCACATATTACTGGCGGGGGGTTTGACGAAAATATTCCCCGCATGCTACCAAAGGGATTAGGTGCAGAGGTAGATTTCGGATCATGGCCAATACCTCCTATATTTGATCTTATTCAAGCAAAAGGAAAGCTAGATAAAAGAGAGATGTTTTCGATTTTTAACATGGGGATCGGTATGGTGTTGACGATGAGTGAAGAAAATATGCACGAAGCCATTCAATTGTTAGAAGCAGCTGGTGAAAAAGCATTTCTGATCGGTAGGGTAAAAGCAGGTGAAGGTGTAACGTACGGTGGGGGAGCACTAAAATGAAAAATATAGCTGTATTTGCCTCAGGGAGTGGCACAAATTTTCAAGCGATTGTCGACGCCGTTTATAACGGACATCTTGAGGCTAATGTAAAACTACTTGTGTGTGACAAACCACATGCGAAAGTCATACAACGCGCACAGCAAGCTAATGTTAATGTTTTTTCTTTTTCACCAAAAGATTATGATAATAAGGAATCATTTGAGAAAGAAATCGTTTTAATACTTAAAGAAAATGATGTGGATTTCATTGTGCTGGCAGGTTATATGCGCTTAGTTGGTAGCACGTTGCTTTCTGCGTACAGTGGTAACATTGTTAACATTCATCCTTCTTTATTACCAGCTTTCCCAGGCAAGGATGCTATTGGTCAAGCATTCAGAGCCGGGGCAGCCAAGACGGGTGTAACGGTTCATTTCGTTGATGAAGGAATGGATACAGGCCCTGTTATTGCTCAAGAAAAATTGCACATACATGCAGGCGAGACGATTGAAAGTATTGAGGAACGAATCCATCAAATTGAGCATCAATTTTACCCAAACACTTTACAAAAAATTTTTGCAGAAACGAATAACATGAGTAAATAGGAGGAAGAAACAGTGAGAAGAGCGCTAGTAAGTGTATCAGATAAGGAAGGAATAGTACCATTTGTACAAGGCTTAATTGATTGTGGTATCGAAGTAATTTCAACAGGTGGTACGAAAAAGGTTCTTGAGGACAATGGAATCAAAGTCATTGGTATTTCTGAAATTACTGGCTTTCCAGAAATACTAGATGGACGTGTGAAAACTCTTCATCCGAATATTCATGGTGGTTTATTAGCAGTAAGGGATAACGATGCTCATGTAAAACAAATAACTGAACATAATATCACACCTATTGATGTAGTTGTTGTGAATTTATACCCTTTCCAACAAACAATTGAAAAACCAGATGTAACATTAAAAGACGCAATCGAAAATATTGATATCGGCGGGCCGTCTATGCTTCGTTCAGCAGCAAAAAACTATCAAGATGTAACTGTTGTAGTAGACCCAGCAGATTATGAAAAAGTACTTGCAGAAATTAGAGAGAACAACTCTGTAACATTTGAAACAAAGCAAAACCTTGCTGCAAAAGTATTTAGACATACAGCTAGATATGATGCACTTATAGCAGAATATTTGACAGAAGTGACAGGTGAAGAAAGTCCAGAGTCATATACAGTTACGTTTGAAAAGAAACAAGACTTACGATATGGAGAAAATCCTCACCAAAAGGCTACATTTTATAAGAAGCCTTTAGGAACTAATCACTCTATCGCAAACGCTGATAAATTACATGGTAAAGAATTATCTTACAACAATATCAATGATGCAGATGCAGCATTAGAAATCGTTAAAGAATTTAATGAGCCAGCTGCAGTTGCTGTTAAGCATATGAACCCTTGCGGCGTAGGTGTAGGCTCAAACGTACTAGAAGCATATAAAAAAGCATATGAAGCAGATGCTACATCTATCTTCGGTGGAATCGTTGTAGTGAATCGGGAAGTAGATAAAGAAACTGCACAGCTTATGCATGAGATATTTCTAGAAATCGTCATCGCTCCATCATTTAGCGAGGAAGCATTAAATATATTGACACAGAAGAAAAATATCCGTTTATTAAAAGTTGATTTTTCTAGCCAACAGCATGATGGCAAACGTCTTACTTCCGTGCAAGGAGGCTTACTTGTACAGGATGAGGATGCTAAGTCACTAACGGATGCATCAATCACAATTCCTACGAAACGTGAACCAACTGATCAAGAATGGGCAGATCTTAAGCTAGCATGGAAAGTTGTGAAGCATGTCAAATCAAATGCAATTGTCATTGCAAAGAATGATATGACAATTGGTGTCGGCGCTGGACAAATGAATCGGGTCGGTGCTGCTAAGATTGCAATCGAACAAGCAGGAGATAAAATTGAAGGATCAGCCCTAGGATCAGATGCATTTTTTCCAATGAGTGATACTGTTGAAGCAGCTGCTAAAGCGGGAGTTACTGCAATCATACAGCCAGGCGGTTCAATTCGTGATGAAGATTCAATTAAAAAAGCAGATGAATACGGAATTACAATGGTATTCACCGGCATCCGCCACTTCAAGCATTAAGGAAGAAAAGCGAAAGCGCCTTGACCATCCCCGACAAGCGTTGGAACTACTTCACTTGAAGGCGCTTTTTGCCTTCGGGTTAAGTAGTGAAACGACTCGGGGAGATAGGCGCTGTAGCTGGACAAGAAGAAAAGCGAAGCCGACTGCATTGCCTCGAAAAGCGATGGAACTATTTCACATGAAGGCGCTTTTTGCCTTCGAGTTAAGTAGTGAAACGACCTCGAGAGGCAAGGAGGCGGATCTGGACAAAAAGAAATGCAAGAAGCACTTTTTATCCCAGAGATTATATCAAAGATAAATGTATGAATTGTAATATAAATAATGATAATTAGTAGCTGAGGTGAAATACGATGAATGTATTGGTAGTTGGTAGGGGCGGTCGTGAACATACAATTGCATGGAAAGTAGCTCAAAGTTCAAAGGTTAATAACGTGTTTGTAGCACCGGGTAATATAGGTATGGAGGATGTTGCAACGCTTGTAAATATTGACGAAAATGATCATGAAGCACTACTCGAATTTGCAAAAAGCGAGAAGGTAGATTTAACGATTGTTGGTCCAGAGGTACCTTTAATAAATGGCATCGTAAATGCATTCCAAAGTAATAATTTACCTATATTTGGTCCGACAAAGGAAGCTGCTCTTATTGAAGGCAGTAAAACCTTTGCAAAGGATATAATGAAAAAGTATGAGATTCCTACAGGTCAATATGAGTCCTTTACATCTTATGAGGAAGCAAAGAACTATCTATTAAAAGTAGGAGCTCCAATCGTCATTAAAGCAGATGGTCTTGCAGCTGGAAAAGGTGTAACTGTTGCAATGACGATGGAAGAAGCACTTGAAAGCCTACATGAAATGATGAATGAGGAGAAGTTTGGTGAAGCTAGTACTCAAGTTGTCATTGAGGAATTCTTAGCGGGTGAAGAATTTTCATTAATGGCATTTGTAAATGGAACAGAAGTTTATCCAATGGTCATTTCCCAAGATCATAAACGTGCGTACGATTTTGACAAGGGTCCGAATACTGGTGGAATGGGTGCATACTCTCCTGTACCACAAATTTCAGACGTTGTAGTTGAACAAGCTATTCAAACGATCTTGAAGCCTACTGCAAAGGCGATGGTATCTGAAGGTCGTTCCTTTACAGGTGTGTTATATGCAGGCTTAATTAATACTACAGATGGACCAAAAGTGATTGAGTTTAACGCTCGATTTGGTGATCCAGAAACACAAGTAGTTTTGCCAAGACTTGAGAGTGATCTTGTAGAGATATTATTGCAAATTTTGAAAGAGAATCGAGTGACGTTAACTTGGAATGATTCAGCAACTATCGGAGTTGTGTTAGCTTCAAAAGGATATCCAAATCAATATGATAAAGGTGCTGAAATTGCAGGCTTAAATAATGTGAGCGATAAAACATTAGTTTTTCATGCTGGCACAGCAAAGCAGCATGACAAGGTTGTAACGAATGGCGGCCGTGTCTTAGCTATCGTAACAACTGGGAGCTCATTAAAAGAAGCTCAAAACAAAGTTTATCAAGAAATAGATTACATCCAAAGTGAAGGGTTATTTTACCGCAAGGATATTGGTAATAAAGCTATCGAACCCGTTTCTTACGAACATACACAAAAGTAATTGCGATAATACTTCCTATTAATATGGTGAGAACAAATGTCATGTCTGTGAAATATTCTATTAGCATAAAATCAACTCCTTAAAGAGTAGCCTCCTGCGGTAAAAATTGCAGGAGGTTGTTAAAGGTAAGAATCATTTGGTAAACTCTTTTTTTCCGGTCTTATATTAAACTGCACGGTATTTTATTAAATTTTGTGATAAAAATGTAGTAGCTTAATTCTTATTGCGATAAACAACTCGTTGTGCAAAAAAGCTAGAGAAAAAAAGCTGTAATTTATCTGGATTTTCACCTACCCTACGCATCTTCAAATACTCTAGCTGTTGTAATTAAGATGGGTTGATTGAATCCATATCATTATTAAGGTTAATTCCTTGTTCATTTTTAGATGTATATTTTTCTATACAAGCAGTTAATGGACAAAATCGAGTGATTCCTTCTCCAATTTTCATACCAGCAATCATTGCAACAACCAAATATGATTCTCTCCAGGGTCTCTTCACCATCTTTGCAGTAGCCCATGACAGTAGAGTAAAACCACAGGTAATGCGCATTAATGCATTGATTATACTAATGTTTGGTTTCATAGATGATTACACACCTTCCTATATCGATATCATTTGTTCAAATTACTTTCGTACGGTAAAATATAAATAAGCCCATATATTGTTCTTAGCAGATTTTTAAAAGGACAAATAACAATAATTGTGACAAAAACTAAATAAAATAAAGATGGTCAATATGTTGATGAAAACGCATACATAGACGTATGATTTTTATCTCAACAAGTTGATTTACTCCAGAGCATTTCGGAGCAAAGCTCTTCTTATAATTCTGTTTGAATGGAGGAATTCCATGCCTGACCAACGATATAGGTGGAAGAATAAACACCTACGTGAACATGTAGCTGTTATTGATGGAATCATACCACCAACATTGGTTTTAACCAATGCAATATATTTAAATCAAGCGTTAAATCAGTGGGTTAAAGCAAATATTTGGATTTACTATGAGAGAATTATTTATGTTGGTAAAGAACTACCATCTCATAGTGATAAATGTGAAATCGTTGATTGTAATGGGTACTATTTAGTACCAGGATACATAGAGCCTCATGCACACCCATTTCAGTTATATAATCCCCATTCATTAGCTGAATATGCATCTCAATATGGCACAACAACGTTAATAAACGATAATATGAGCTTGGTTTTACAATTGTCAACAGAGAAAGCGTTTTCTTTTATTTCTAAATTGAAACATATACCATCAACTTTATACTGGTGGTGTAGGTTTGATCCGCAAACAGAAATTCAAGATGAAGAATTAATTTTTTCTCATACTAATGTTAAGTCCTGGCTTGAGCATGATGCGGTTCTTCAAGGTGGTGAGCTTACTGGCTGGCCGAAGCTTCTTGCTGGTGATGATATGATGCTTCTTTGGATTCAAGAAGCAAAGCGCTTACGCAAACAAATTGAAGGTCATTTTCCAGGGGCATCTGAAAAAACACTTGCAAAAATGATGTTGTTAGGTGCGACAAGTGACCATGAGGCAATGACTGGTGACGAAGTTTATTCTCGTTTGATGCAAGGCTATACGACTTCACTTAGGTATTCATCTATTCGACCAGACTTACCTATGTTGATAGATGAAATACATGCTCTTGGAATTAACAAATATGATCATTTATTCTATACAACAGATGGGTCTACACCATCATTTTATAAACAAGGCTTTATTGACAACATGATTAACATTGCAATAGACAAGGGTGTTCCACCCATTGACGCATACAATATGGCAACAATCAATGTTGCTAGATACTATCAATTAGAGTATTTACATGGCAATATTGCAACGGGAAGGGTAGCGAATATCAATTTCTTAACCGAGAAAGACAACGCGACCCCTGTATCAGTCCTTGCAAAAGGAATGTGGTTAAAAAAAGATGGTCGTAATACAAATAACTTTGGTCATTTTTCTTGGGAAGAGGTAGATTGGCCTCAATTAAATATGAAATGGGATTTAAAATCTGAAGACTTACAGTTCTCTATGCCTTTAGGGCTGAGGATGGAGAATGATGTAATTATGAAGCCGTATTCGGTAAATATTGATGTCTCTGTGGACGAATTATCAACAAGCCATGATGAGAGCTTTTTAATGCTCGTTGACCGAAATGGTAAGTGGCGCCTTAACACAATTATAAAAGGGTTTGCCTCAAATTTATTAGGTATGGCAAGTTCATTTTCAAATACAGGGGATTTGATCTTAATTGGTAAAAATAAAGCTGACATGCTAACTGCTTACACACGGATGAAAGAAATAGGTGGTGGAATAGTCATAGCTGAAAACAATTCCATCATCTTTGAAATTCCTTTAAAGCTTAATGGAGTCATGTCTTCGCAGCCAATAACCGAACTCATTCCACAAGAACAGCAATTTAAATTAGTGTTACGTGAACGTGGCTATCAATATGAAGATCCTGTATACTCATTATTATTTTTACAATCGACACACTTACCATATGTTCGCATCACACAGCAAGGAATTTACGATGTGATGAATAAAACTGTACTCTTTCCAACAATAATACGTTAAAATATAAAAGTATAGATATATTATGATAACATTGATAGATAAGGTTGTGTTTTAATGAGGGTTGGGAAATTAGGTATGGCTGTTCTATTAGGTATTGCTATTACTGGATGTAGTAATGAAGACGAACAGGTTGTTAAAGAAGCAGAAGAAATTACAGAGCAAGTAGAAGAAGAAGTCGATGAAACTTCGACAACTGTAGTTGAAGAAGAACAGTTTGAATACAATTATCCTTTAACAGGGATCGGTACGAATGATGAATCGGTTCATCAACGTGCTGTTGCGGTTATGGTTAATAATCACCCAAATGCTCGTCCTCAAACGGGATTAAATCAAGCAGACTTAGTGTATGAAATGCTTACTGAAGGAGATATTACTAGACTATTGGCTTTTTACCAGAGTGATATTCCAGCAAAGGTAGGTCCAGTAAGAAGTGCAAGGCATGATTTTATTGAACTTAGTGATGGATATGATGCATTGTATGTTTACCATGGTACTTACACAATACTAGAGCAAAAATTACGTAACGGCCTTATCGACAATATTAGTGGAAGTTACCATGATAATGATGGTACTGTTTTTGAACGTGCAAACTACCGTAAAGCACCTCATAATTCCTTTTTATTATTTGATGGTTTAAATGGAGTAGCTACTGATCGTTATAACTACTCAGTTACAAATGAAGCTGGTATTCCACCTCTACCATTTATGAGTGATGACGAGGAGATAAGTGGAGATGACGTTCAATCAGTGATGATTACGTACTCAAATAGTTACTATGCTACTGTCGAGTATGTATACGACCAAATGAAGGAAAAATATACACGCTTTACTGGTGAAGATCAAACAAAGGATTTCGAATCTGATATACCCGTCTTAATAGATAATATTATGATTGTTGAAATGGATCATCAAATCATTGATGAAGTAGGTCGTCGGGATATAAATTTACAATCTGGCGGTAAAGGCTATCTACTTCAAAAAGGTAAACTTCAAGAAATTGATTGGCAAAACGTAGATGGGAGAATCCTTCCATATAAAGAGGGACAATATGTAAAATTCCTACCAGGGAAAACATGGATTAATATTATTCCAACATCACCAGGACTGGCTGGCGATGTATCAACCGGAAATGAATAGATAAATAAGATTATGTTGAGTATCTAAAAACAGGTGGAAGTTATTATTTTACCTAAAAAAATTTCATATTTTGTGTACAAAAAACTATATTAATCAAGAGAAGAAGGATGGGATTGTCATGCAAATAGATAAATTACGTGGCAAGGAGCTAGATCAATTATTTAAAGCTGTTCTCTCTCTACGGGATCTAGAAGAGTGCTATAAATTTTTTGATGACTTATGTACAGTCAATGAAATTCAATCGCTTGCCCAACGATTAGAAGTCGCTAGAATGTTACAGGATGGCTTTACTTATCATAAAATAGAAACAGAAACAGGGGCGAGTACAGCTACTATTTCACGTGTGAAGCGTTGCTTGAACTATGGAAATGATGCATATATAATGGCATTAGATAGAGTAAATGACGAAGATAAATAAAGAACAAAAGCCGTTGCACTTAGCTCCGGCTTTTTTGTAGCAATTTTAAGGCTTGATGTTGAGAATCTAATTTAAGTAATAATCATCAAAAAGAAAAAATGCATATCCAGTACGCATGCGATTTCCTATCCGCACATTCTAGGTAACTTAGCTCATTTATCGGAATGTATAGATCGCCCTTAAAAAGGAGTTTCTGTGCTTGGCGGGAATAGCCTGTGCGCGAGCACTTTTCTGTTATAATAGTTTAATGGATATTTGATTGGAGGAAGCATAGGTAATGTATGATTATAGGGAATGGCGTCATGTTTTTAAGCTTGACCCAAATAAAGAGATTTCAGACGAGCATTTAGAAAGAATATGTGAATCAGGTACCGATGCAGTTCTTGTCGGGGGTAGTGATGGTGTCACACTTGAAAATGTACTACATTTAATGTCAAGAATTCGTCGTTATACAGTTCCTTGTGTACTTGAGATTTCTACAATTGCTTCTGTAACCCCAGGGTTTGATTTTTATTTTATTCCTACTGTATTAAACAGCCAAAATATTCAATGGACCATTGGTATGCACCATCAAGCTATTAAAGAGTATGGAGATATCATGAATTGGGAAGAAATTTTAGTTGAAGGTTACTGCATATTAAATGGTGACAGTAAAGCAGCACAACTAACAGAAGCTAACACTTCCATATCAAATGAAGATGTCATTGCATATGCAAGGATTGCCGAAAATTTATATCACCTGCCAATTTTTTATCTTGAATATAGCGGAATATACGGTGATGTAAATATTGTTAAAGATGTCAAAGACGAGTTATCTCATACGAAGTTATTTTATGGTGGCGGAATTTCATCAAAGGAACATGCCTTGGAGATGGCTAAGTATGCGGATACGATTGTAGTTGGTAATATTATTTATTCAGATATTGATGCTGCTCTTGAAACTGTTCAAGTAGTAAAAGAGTAGTTTGTCAAAATGATATATATACGATAAAATAGAACGTATGTTTGTATAGGCGGTGAGGACATGCAGTATATTAGTGAAAGATTGTTAACAGGATTAAATCCTCAGCAACAAGAGGCAGTAAAGGCAACAGATGGGCCACTTCTGATCATGGCAGGAGCAGGCAGCGGTAAGACTAGGGTATTAACGCATCGGATCGCATATTTGATGACAGAAAAAGAAATTGCTCCGTGGAATATTTTAGCGATTACTTTTACAAACAAAGCAGCAAGAGAAATGAAGGACCGTATTCAATCACTTCTAGGCCCAGCCGCTGAAGAAATTTGGATATCTACGTTTCATTCTATGTGTGTACGTATTTTACGCAAGGATATTGACAGAATTGGTATAAATAGAAATTTCTCAATTCTAGATTCTTCAGATCAGCAATCAGTCATAAAAAACATACTTAAAGAAAAGAATATTGACCCTAAAAAGTTTGACCCTCGAACGATTTTATCAACAATTAGTAGTGCCAAAAATGAATTGATTGACGCTGAAGAATATAGTAAGCAAACGGGTAGCTATTATGAAGAAACAGTAAGTAATGTATATAGTGAATATGAAAGCCGTCTTAGAAAGAATCAAGCGCTAGACTTCGATGATCTTATCATGTCTACTATTCACTTATTTAAGCGAGTACCAGAAGTGCTTGAATATTACCAGCGCAAGTTTCAGTATATTCATGTTGATGAGTACCAAGATACGAACCGCGCGCAATATATGCTCGTAAAGATGTTAGCAGAACGACTAGAAAATTTATGTGTCGTAGGTGATTCCGACCAGTCTATTTATCGTTGGCGTGGAGCGGACATTGCAAATATCCTATCCTTTGAAAAAGACTACCCAGATGCAAATGTTATCTTATTAGAACAAAATTATCGATCATCTAAGCGCATCTTGCAAGCAGCAAATAAGGTGATTGAACAAAATATGAACAGAAAGCCTAAAAATCTTTGGACAGATAATCCAGAAGGTAATAAGATTTCATATTATCGTGCAAATAATGAATTTAGTGAAGCTCAGTATGCAGCTGGAAAAATCAATGAGCTTGTGGGTAGTGGAAACAAGAAGCTTTCAGATTTTGCAATTTTATATAGAACAAATGCACAATCTAGGGTTGTAGAGGAAGTATTATTAAAATCAAATATCAACTATACAATCGTTGGTGGTATTAAGTTCTATGACCGTAAGGAAATAAAAGATATTCTTGCTTATTTACGTGTGATTGCTAACCCCGATGACGATATCAGTCTAACGAGGGTTATTAATGTACCCAAACGTGGGGTAGGTGCTGCCTCTGTAGATAAAATTGCGAACTATGCGATTGCTAATGAACTATCATTGTTTCAGGCCCTTGAGGAAATAGACATGATTGGTGTAAGTACGAGAGTTAGAAATGCGCTAACAGATTTTCGTAATATGATTCGCCATTGGACTAGCATGCAAGAGTATTTATCTATAACGGAGTTAGTTGAAGAAGTCCTCGAAAAAAGTGGCTATCGAGAAATGTTAAAAATTGAAAAGACGCTAGAATCACAGAGCAGATTAGAAAATATAGAAGAATTTTTATCCGTTACAACAAATTTTGAAAAGCAAAATGATGATAAAAGTTTAGTTGCATTCCTAACTGATCTTGCTCTGGTTGCAGATATAGACCGTTTAGATGAAGAGGAAGAGCAGGATAAGGAAGCTGTTGTTCTGATGACTTTACATTCAGCAAAAGGACTTGAGTTCCCTGTTGTATTTCTATTAGGCATGGAAGAAGGAGTTTTTCCACATAGTCGCTCACTTGATGAAGAGGCTGAAATGGAGGAAGAACGTCGACTAGCTTATGTTGGAATTACACGTGCAGAAAAAGAACTACATTTGTCCAATGCTGAAATGAGAACCTTGTTTGGACGAACGACAATGAATAGTGAATCGAGGTTTATAGGAGAAATTCCCGAAGAATTACTCGATGTTATCGCAGATAATCAAAAGCAAAATACCCCATTCACATCTAGAAGTTCCGTGTCAAAAACTAGCTTCAAATCGGTAGCAAAATCAACAGGTGGAGATACGATTGAGTGGCAAGTAGGTGACAAAGCTTCACATAAAAAGTGGGGCACCGGGACAGTAGTAAGTGTAAAGGGAGAAGGTGAAGGGAAAGAACTGGATATAGCTTTTCCAAGTCCAACAGGTATAAAGCGCTTGTTAGCTAAATTTGCTCCTATTACTAAATCTTAAAAGTCAAGTATGGAAGCAGGATTTTACAATTGAATGAACTAAAGAGATTTTCTTTGTGTAATAGTATGTCATAATAATTATTTAAATCTCTTTGTCCAATAACGATGATATAGCAACTCTAAAAGTGTGTATTTATGAAGGAGGGTAAACAGATGGATCGACAAATAGCGGTAAAACGTGTACAAGAATTGAGTACATTAATAACTAAATACAACTATGAGTATCATGTACTAGACCAACCGACAGTGTCTGATTACGAATATGATCAATTAATGCAAGAATTACTTGCAATTGAAGAACAATTTCCAGATCTTAAATCACCTGACTCTCCTTCACAGCGTGTTGGAGGGGAAATATTAGATTCATTTTCAAAAGTGGAACATGATGTGCCGATGCTTAGTCTTGGAAACGCATTTAATGAAGTTGATTTATTTGATTTTGATCGACGTGTACGTCAAGAAGTAGGGGACGAAATTAGGTATGTTTGTGAACTGAAAATAGATGGTTTAGCTGTATCACTCAAATACGAAGACGGTGTATTTGTTCGCGGTGCGACAAGAGGAGACGGTACCGTTGGAGAAGAGATCACAGCTAATTTAAAGACCATTCGATCAATTCCATTGCGGTTAAATAAGCCAGTTAGTTTGGAAGTTCGTGGAGAAGCCTATATGCCAAAATCCTCATTTAAGAAATTAAATGAGGACAGAATACAGCTTGGAGAAGAACCATTTGCAAATCCTCGAAATGCAGCAGCAGGGTCGCTTAGACAACTTGACACAAAAATAGCAGCCTCTAGAAATTTGTCTATATTTATATATAATATCGCGGAAATGAGTGCTACAAATATCCAGTCACATAGTGAAGGCTTAGCTTATTTGGAGAATATAGGTTTTAAAGTGAGTAACGAGAAAAAAGTTTGTGGGGATATAGAGGAAGTCATCGAATATGTTTTAAGCTGGCACGAAAAACGTCCTAACCTTGCTTATGATATAGATGGCATAGTTATTAAGGTTGATTCTTTGGAACAGCAAGAACAGTTAGGCGCTACTGCTAAAAGTCCACGTTGGGCAATTGCATACAAATTCCCAGCTGAAGAAGTTGTTACAAAGCTATTAGAAATTGAGCTTAGTGTTGGACGCACTGGTGTGATTACACCTACAGCTATTTTAGAGCCAGTGCAGGTAGCCGGAACAACTGTACAAAGAGCATCACTGCACAATGAAGATTTGATTCGAGAAAAAGACATTAAAATCGGCGATTACGTTACGATTAAAAAAGCCGGAGACATTATACCAGAAGTTGTCAATGTTATTGCTGAAAAACGCTCTGGAGATGAGTTAAGCTTTCATATGCCTACACATTGCCCAGAGTGTAATAGTGAGCTTGTTAGGTTAGAGGAAGAAGTTGCCTTAAGGTGTATTAATCCTAAATGTCCTGCACAAATTCGTGAAGGGCTGATTCACTTTGTATCTCGAAATGCGATGAATATAGATGGTCTAGGTGAAAAAGTCATCACACAACTATTTGCGAATCAGTTGATTGTGGATGTTGCTGATTTATATAAGTTAACTAAGGAAGAGCTACTAAATCTAGAACGCATGGGTGAGAAATCGGCTTCAAACCTCATTCAAGCCATAAATAATTCGAAGCAAAACTCATTAGAACGTTTATTATTTGGTCTAGGGATTCGCCATGTTGGAGCAAAGGCTGCTAAAACATTGGCTATGGAATTTGAGACAATTGAAAAACTTCAAGCAGCAACATTCGAACAGTTAATTAGTATAAATGAAATCGGAGAAAAAATGGCTGAATCGATTGTTACATATTTATCAAGCTCTGAGGTTCAAGCATTGATTGAGGAACTGAACAACTTAGGGGTAAATACAACTTTTACTGGGATAAAAGCCCTATCACCAGAAAACGGTGATTCATTTTTTGCAGGAAAAACAGTTGTATTAACTGGGAAGCTTGAACAGCTTACTAGAAACGATGCAAAAGAAAAGATTGAAGCTTTAGGTGGAAAAGTAACGGGAAGTGTGAGTAAAAGCACCAATTTAGTCATTGCAGGTGAAGCAGCGGGTTCTAAATTAACAAAGGCTGAACAGCTATCAATAGAAGTTTGGGACGAACAACGATTAATTACGGAATTTGAAAAATAAGAGGTGTATGATATTGCGGAAAATTATTGCCTTAACTTTATCAACATTATTACTACTCTCTGCGTGTGCACCGAAGTTTGAGAAACAACAAGAAATTGTTAATGAATCAGAAGATACAACTGAACAAGCAATCATTCCTAAGTATCAAATTTCTGATCAATTTTATCGAACAGTTTTAACTGAGGATAATCAAATCAAACCAAGTGAATCAAGAGGGCTGGTTGTTTCAGGCCTGAATACACGATATGACATAGATGAAGTGGAACGAGGACTTATGCGCATTGCACAAGATACCTTTTCTCCAGATGAATATTTTTTCCAAGAAGGACAATATTTAGATCGCCAGACGGTCCAAAGTTGGTTAAATCGAAAATTGACACCAGAACAGCTTCAAGAAAAACTTAACGAGGATCAAAATTTTGTAGATTTAGGGCTAAACCCTAGTATTGATAAGACTGCTGATGCAACTCTCACAGATTTAAATCAAGAAAGCCCTATCTATCTTGCACACATATTGGAACATAATTATTTAGTAGAGAAAGATGAACAAACTGTTGAATTAGGCGGGATTGTCATAGGTCTTGCATTAAATTCGGTTCATTATTTCAAACAAGAGCAAGGATATGATAGAGAAGTTAGCATTGACCGATCTGTGCTTGAGAAAGAGGGTAAGAAGATTGCTGAAGAAGTTGTAAGGCGAGTGAAATTAATAGACGGGCTCGGGAATATTCCAATTGTTGTCGCATTATTTGAACAACAAAGCAAATCTTCGATTGTACCCGGAAATTTCTTTACGCAGGGAAATGTTAAAGCAGATAGTTCATCTATTGATAAATGGTCCGATATTAATGAACAATATTATTTATTTCCTTCCGACGAAGCTGAAAACGAACATCGCGAGGATGTCGTTACATTTAATAGGCTTAAAGATAGCATTGCTCAATTTTTTCCAAATTACACAGGCATTATTGGCAAAGGGTTTTACAAAGACGATACCCTTCAACAAATGACGGTAGAAATACCGATGCAATTTTACGGTAAGTCAGAAGTCATTGGCTTTACGCAATACGTTACAAATGAGGCATTGGAAATATTCCCTAACTATATATCCTTTCAGATGTATATATCATCAGTTAGAGGTCAAGAGAGTATTGTTATTCGTGAAGCTGGTGAAGAAGAACCTTTCGTTCATATATTTCAATAATAAGCCTGTTATCACTTCTCAGAAACAAACACGAAAATACAATGAGAGTTTCGTAACATCTTATCTTCTAAAAAACGGTTACATGGACAGCTACCGTCTAAACAGAACGATGATGTTACAAGCTCTCTTATTTTACGTGTAATTTGATTATAACCTTATTAAAAAGAGCATAGTCAAAGTGTACTATTCTTTTTAAAATTCCGACTATTTTCACGATGTTTGATGTAACTGATTTTATCAGTTAGAATGGTAAATGTAATGTGTGTAAACGCTTAAAACAGTGGGGAGGAACGAAAAATGGTATTACCATACAAGCATGAACCATTTGTTGACTTTACTGTAGAGGAAAACAAACAAGCATTTGAAGCAGGGCTTGCAACTGTTGAATCTTATTTAGGTAAAGATTATCCATTAATCATTGGTGGGGAACGAATTACAACTGAGGATAAAATCACTTCAGTAAATCCTGCACAAAAAGATGTACTAATTGGTACTGTATCAAAAGCTAATCAAGAACTTGCTGAAAAAGCAATGCAAGTTGCTGACGAAACATTTAAAACATGGCGTAAATCAAAGCCAGAAATGCGAGCGGACATTTTATTCCGTGCTGCGGCAATCATTCGTCGTCGTAAGCATGAGTTTTCAGCATTACTTGTTAAAGAAGCAGGTAAACCTTGGAGAGAGGCAGATGCTGACACTGCTGAGGCTATTGATTTCTTGGAATATTATGGACGTCAAATGCTATCGTTAAAAGACGGCGTTCCAATTGAAAGTCGCAAAATTGAATATAATCGATACAACTACATACCTCTTGGAGTAGGTGTCATCATATCACCGTGGAATTTCCCGTTTGCAATTATGGCTGGTATGACAACAGCTGCACTTGTATCTGGAAATACCGTTTTATTAAAACCAGCTAGCACAACACCAGTTGTTGCAGCGAAGTTCATGGAAGTACTAGAAGAAGCAGGGCTTCCAGCAGGCGTTGTAAACTACATTCCAGGTAGTGGTGCAGAAGTTGGTGACTACTTGGTGGATCACCCTCGTACACGTTTCATTAGTTTCACGGGTTCTCGTGATGTAGGTGTACGTATTAATGAGCGCGCAGCAAAAGTTCACGATGGACAACTTTGGTTAAAGCGTGTTATTGCTGAAATGGGTGGAAAAGATACGATAGTAGTAGATAAAGAAGCTGACCTAGAATTAGCAGCACAATCAATTGTTGCTTCAGCATTTGGCTTCTCAGGTCAAAAATGTTCAGCTTGCTCTCGTGCTGTTATTCTTGAAGAAGCATATGACCAAGTATTAGATAGAGTTGTAGAGCTTACGAAAGAATTATCAGTTGGGAATCCAGCTGAATATGGTATGTTTATGGGTCCTGTAAATGACCAAGCTGCTTTTGACAAAGTGATGAGCTATGTTGAAATTGCTAAATCAGAAGGTAAGATCGTTGCTGGTGGTGAAGGTGATGACTCAACTGGCTGGTTTATTAAACCTACTGTAGTAGCAGATGTTGCAGAAGATGCTCGTCTTATGAAGGAAGAAATCTTTGGACCAGTCGTTGCATTCTGTAAGGCAAAAGATTTCGATCATGCGATGGATATTGCTAATAATACAGATTATGGTTTAACTGGTGCAGTTATTTCTAATAACCGAGACCATATTGAGCAAGCACGTGAAGATTTCCATGTAGGTAACCTATATTTTAATCGTGGTTGCACAGGTGCAATCGTTGGTTATCAGCCATTTGGTGGATTTAATATGTCAGGTACAGACTCAAAAGCAGGCGGACCTGATTACTTACTACTTCACATGCAAGCAAAAACAACGTCAGAAACGCTATAATTTTTTCTGATAAACATTTTATATGATCGTATACGAAGGTGACTCAAAATCTGAATCTGGGGTTCTAACTGTGGGGTTTTAAAATCAAACTGTAGAGCTGCGATCAGCATTTTTTGAGCCACCTTCTGTTGTTTTTTTCCATGGCATATGGTAATATTTTTTAACAACAAAAGAAGAATTCAGAATTATGAATTCTCGAAGAAGCAATGAAGAAGAAGAGTAAGTATGACGGAAGTTTTAGAGAGCTGACGGCAGGTGCAAGTCAGTAGCGGAAGTTGTACTGAATGGGCTCCTGAGCTCCAAACCGAAAGATTTGTTCAAGTAGGCTTTGGCGACCATGCCTCTGCGTTAAAGAGGCGCATATTCGTACAATACGTTGTACCGATATGTTTGTGAAGTGAGCTTTTTCGTATGTATGAAAAGCTAATGAAGGTGGTACCGCGGGTTTCTCGTCCTTTTATAGGACAGAGGCCCGCGGTTTTTTAGTTTACAAGAGGGGAGTATCTTCTCGAAACAATTGAGAATAAGGTATTTGGACAGAAGGCACCAGCTTTTGGATAGTAAGGTGTCCAATTTGGACAGAAAGCACCCAGTTTGGACAGTAATGTGCCCAAGTTGGGCGGAGAGCGGCTGCGTTAGGACAGAAAGCGCCCGTATTTGGATAGTAAGGGGCGGTATTTGGATAGTAAATGCCCGTGTTTGGATAGTAAGTATCCGTGTTTGGATAGAAAGCGCCCGTATTTGGATAGTAAGGGGCGGTATTTGGATAGTAAATGCCCGTGTTTGGATAGTAAGTATCCGTGTTTGGATAGAAAGCGCCCGTATTTGGATAGTAAGGGGCGGTATTTGGATAGTAAATGCCCGTGTTTGGATAGTAAGTATCCGTGTTTGGATAGAAAGCGCCCGTATTTGGATAGTAAGTAGCGGTATTTGGATAGTAAGCACCCGTGTTTGGATAGTAAGTAGCGGTATTTGGATAGTAAATGCCCGTATTTGGATAGAAAGCGGTGGTATTTGGATAGAAAGTGTCCGTATTTGGATAGAAAACGCTCGTGTTTGGATAGTAAACGTCCAAGTCTGGATAGTAAACATCTGTATTTGGATAGTAAGCGCACGTATTTGGGTAGAAAGTGTCCGTGTTTGGACAGTAAACATCTGTATTTGGATAGTAAGCGCCCGTATTTGGATAGTAAGCCACCCAAATTGGACAGTAAACGCCCACTTTTGGACAGAAAGCCGCCCAAAGGACAGTAAACTAAAGCAATTAGCTTAATTAAATTCATCACTGAAAGGAGTGATTTTTTATGGAAGATGGTTGGTGGTGTTGGTTAAATGTAATGGCATATAACAACATTCATATTAATTAATGGAGGGATTTTCATGACTAAATTAGTGTCGGGAATACGACCAACGGGAAATATACATGTAGGGAATTATTATGGTGCAATGAAAGGGTTAATCGAACTGCAAAATAAGTATGATGCACATTATTTTATAGCTGATCTTCACTCATTAACAACTCATCGTCAAGGTGAAAGATTAAGAGAGAATGTCATAAATGCTGCTCGCGATTACTTATCGGCTGGACTTGATCCAACAAAGTGTACGTTGTATGCACAGTCTTCAATTGCTAAACATATATGTGAATTGCACACATACTTTAGCATGGTTATGCCAATGGGAGAATTAATGCGTTGCCCCACATTTAAAGAAAAAGCAAAACGGCATCCAAGTAATGTTAATTATGGTTTAGTTGGTTATCCAGTGCTCATGACAGCAGATATAATGATTCATAAAGGTGAGGTAGTGCCAGTTGGAGAAGATCAGCTTGTCCATTTAGAAATTGCTAGAACGATCGTCCGCAAGTTCAATCATTTATATGGTGAGGTTTTTGTTGAGCCACAGTCTATTATTGACAATGCTGTAAGAATTCCATCCTTATCTGGGAAAGGAAAGATGAGTAAATCTGATTCAGATGATTCATATATTAGTATGACAGATCATCCACAAATCATTCAAAGCAAGGTCAAGAGAGCATACACAGATCCTAATAGAATATACCGTTCAGATCCGGGTAATCCAACTAAGGATGGGTGTAATGTATTTCATTTACATTCATATTTTACAGAAAAACAAATTGTAGAGGACATTCAACAACAGTGTAAAAATGCTGAAATCGGTTGTATGGAGTGTAAGAACATGCTCTCTCAATCTATTATTAATATTTTAGCTCCCATTCAAGAACAAAAAGTACAATACTCAGATGTTGATGTAATTGATATTTTAAAAATGGGGCAAAAGAAGGCAGAAAAATCGGCTGAATTGGTTATTGCTGAAGTTCGTAAAGCAATGGGATTTATCATGTATTAGTATAAGGGGCTTTTCGAAATGCTTTTTTCGTAAACTTTGTAGCCATTGAAACTAAATTAGGACAGGAACAAATAAATTTAAGCAATTGACTTTTTTATAGTTTATAAGCATTTATTTTTTAATACGAAAAGTAACAATTATTATGCAAACAGTTTTTCGTAAACTTATATTTAATTAGAACAGTTTAATGAGATTATATGCGCTCTTTCATTTTAAAAGATACTACAAACGTTAGTGGGTGCGCATGTTCATTTCTTAATACAGAAAACAACAATCAATTCGAAAACGATCTATTATAAAGAGAGGGAGGTCAACGTTGATCCTCCCTTTTTTTAGTGTGCCAGGCATGACAACTATCTAGGTGGTGAAAGTCCACTGTGGGGGTACACATCGACCAACCACTAAGGAAGCGCAAGGTACTTACCGT
>NZ_JAEUFG010000040.1 GCF_018588585.1 Bacillus sp. SM2101 | reverse complement strand
TAGTTTCTAAGGAATACTTTGTCATTAAAAACTGCACCTCCGTTGTTAGTTTTGTCTAACAATTGGGGTGCAGTTCAAAGGGAGGTCTATTTTTTATTCATTGACTGCATGTGCACAAACAATGCAACTAGTCCCACAATTAAAGAAGAAAATCCCAGTGCTACCATCAGTGCTTCGTATACAGTCATTTGGCGTCACCCCCTTACTATCATGACATGGGGATTAGCCGACCGCCCTATTCACATACTATCTTTCTCTATTATACCACATTTTTCCCTATGAAAGAACTACCGTTCTGTATAACCCCAAATATATTAACATTGTTCAACAAGCTTAGACATTTTACGGCTCTTTCCATAATAGAAATCAAACCTCCTGTTTCTCATATCTATCTTCTAAGAGTAAACTATTACCTAAATTTTGATATATAAGTCCCTATATAAGAAAATATTGGAATATGATAGGATAGAAGTCAATAATAGGTAAATTAAAACCGTGGTTCCCAATTGTTATCGTTTTGTAAGGAGGAAAAAATGAGCGAAAAGCGAGTTGCTATAACCGGTTATGAAGGTATATATGAAATTTCAGAATCAGGAAGAATATTTGCAATAGATACAGGTAGGGTTAAAGTACGTTGTGGTGATGAATATGGCTACCATATTGTTAAACTTGTAAAGGCTGGAGAACCTAAAAACTATAGTCTTTACAAACTATGGAAAAAAGAATTTCCGGAATTAGAGGATATAAGCTTCAAAGGAGCCTTGAAAAATAAATATGGCACAGGGTGTGAGCTATTAGATAAGGAAGGTGTGCACTTTACTTAGAAAAAAAGACCAAATAATCATAAATAGAAAGAAGGTTACAATATGAAAACTAATAAAGGTCAAGTCATTCAACAAGATACTCAACTTTTAGAAGCGAAAGAAAATCAATCGCTTGTTACAATAATCTTGGGTGGGGGCTTTCAGTTTAGGTGTCATGTAATCGATTTTGATACTTTTACTGTACTTGTAGAAGTAGAGGGAAAGCAGCAACTAGTATATAAACATGCTATTTCTACTGTTGTAAATAATACAACTACTAAAAAACAAAGATGATTATTTATAAATTATGATGTGGTGGGGGATATTGTGAAGAAAAATGGGTTGTTAATTATTATAGGCATGTTACTATCTATATTCATTATTGGTTGTACTAATACGTCAAGTTCAGCACCATTGGACAATATATCAGAAGAAAAGATCGAAACAACAATAGAAAATAAAGATAATGAGAAAGAAATATTAGCTGAACAGGATGAATAAGCTAAAAAACTATTAGAGGAACTTGAAAAAGAAAAAGAGCAAGAAGAATTAGCTAAACGTTTCCATTTAGAAATAGCCACTGTTAGTAGAGTTGTAGATGGTGATACGATAGAACTTGCAGACGGCCGGAAAATTCGTCTAGTTGGAGTAAATACACCTGAATCAACCACTAAAATTGAGGAATACGGAAAAGAAGCAAGTGAATACACAAAAAATAATCTTGAAGGTAAAGTTGTATGGATCCAAAAGGACGTATCTGATAAAGACAAGTATGGTAGATACCTTCGTATTGTGTGGCAAGGTGTTCCTGTTGACGACATGGATGAATCAGAGATTAGATCAAAAATGTTTAATGCAGATTTAGTCATTAATGGGTTTGCAGAACCTTCAACTTATCCTCCTGATGTAAAGTACAGTGAACATTTTGTAAAGTTTGCTAGGGAAGCACGTGAAAAAAAGCAAGGATTATGGGGATTTGGTGAAAATGGAACAACGAAAGGTGATCTAGATGGAGAGGAAGTAGCTTCTACTGCAGACTATACTTCTGATAACCAAGCAAACGATAGCTCATCAAATAATGTAGTTCAAGTGGAATCATTTAAGAATTGTACAGAATTAAGAAAAGTTTACCCTAACGGAGTTGGATCAGACCATCCTGCATATGCATCTAAACATGATCGTGATAAAGATGGATGGGCTTGTGAGAAATAATAGTAACCAAATGTAGAGATAACGAGGTTCACATAGACTAATCGATCTGATATGATATAGTACGTTACATAGAAAGGTGGAAATAAAATGAATAAAACAGAACTAATAAACTCAGTATCTGAAAAAGCAGAATTAAGTAAGAAAGATGCTGGTAAAGCACTAGAAGCAGTATTCAGTGCAATTAGTAACACGTTACAAAATGGAGAAAAGGTTTCTCTTCTGGGATTTGGAACTTTTGAAGTTCGTGAACGTTCTGCGCGTAAAGGGCGTAATCCACAAACTGGTGAAGAAATTGAAATCGCTGCTAGTAAAGCACCGGCTTTTAAGCCTGGTAAAGAGTTTAAGGAAGCTGTGAAGAACTAACACTTTTGAATTGAATCATAGTTTATAGATTAGATAGCAACCCCTGAATCAAAATCACAAAGTGTAATTGTAATCTATTATTACTTCCAATTTGTAGATTTATAGTTGCTTTTTGGTTTTTATTCTATTATATTTATAGAAAGAGGGAATTCCCTCCAAATAAGTTGTAAGCTTTAAAATTTTATACATATTTAGAACAGGAATCCCCTGCTAAGTATAAGTAAAAGAAGTGTTTTGAACACATTTCTTTACTTGTGTACTGAGCAGGGGTTTTTTTGTGTTTTCAGAAAGGAGGTGTGAAGCAGTGAATAAGAAAGCTATTATTCTGTTTTTAGCTGCAATTTTTGCTTTTACTGCCGTTATTACAGTGGCACCAGAAGGAGCATCCGCTAATGTAGATGCTTTTAAAGAAGCACAGAATCGAGCAGAAGATGGTCCTGATGGAAACATTGATACTGATGGATTATTCGGCAATATGAATACAATTATCTATCTTTTAATGGGTGCTGGTGGTTTCTGGGTAATCGCATGCCTAATCTTTGCGGGTATTAAACTATCAGCTGCTCAATCTAAACCTGAAGCTCGTTCACAAGCATTTGTTGGTTTAGCAATGGCGTTTGTAGGGGGACTCGTTATAGTAAAAGCCTATGATATAGCAGGTTGGATCACAGGTCTAGGTGGTTAAAAGATAAAACAACAACATAACATTCCCCCCTCTTTTTAAGAGGGGGGAATGTTATTAATAAAAACAATTTTAAATGATGAAAACAAAGGATGATAGATATGAGACGTGAGACGGTTCCAGAAGATATGAGCTCAGAACAAAAAGTTATATTGGGATTTATATCGATGCGACAGCTAATTTATCTATTAGTTGGATTTTTTGTAATTGGTGCTTACATCGGCCCAGTGTTTACGTTTTTTTCTACAATTAATTGGGTTCTTGCCTTAATAGCTTCTATTATTTCTACAATTCCGGTAGTTGCAGTCATACTTCCTTTAGCATTCTTAAAAAAAGGAAAGTATCACATGTTTTTTGATAGGTATCTATTAACAAAAATGAGTGCTTCATCACAAAGAGGCGTATGGAGAAAAGGAAGTAATTCTACAGATTGGATGGAGGATTTGAAGTGAGCGTACTTATATATGCTGTTATATTTGCAATAGTTGCTTGGATATTTGTAAGAACAATTTCAAAAGAGCCATTGATTCCATGGGGGAAGAAAAAAGCTAAGAAAAACAAGCAAAATAGAAAACCTCCTGCAAGTTCAAACAGTGTCAAAAGTAAACAAAAGAAAAATACGGGTTACATTGAAGATGACCCTGATCTTTTTGAAGAACTGCTAGAAGATTTTGAAGATATAACAGAGCACATGATCCGGTTGACCAATAATGAATTTGTATTAATAGCTGAAGTTACTCCCGTTAACTACTTTCTGCTAAGCCAACATGAACAAGAAGCTATTGATGTAGAAGTAGAGCGTTGGCTTGCTCAGATTGATTACCCTACTAAACTATACTTTCAAAACCGTTATATTGATTTAACTGAACCAATTGAAGAGATTCAAAAAAATATGACATCACAAGAAGATTTACCAGCAGCAGCATACCAATATGGGGTTTCAATGCTTGAAGACCTTGCAAACTTTCAAACAAATACACCTAGATATGATACAAAGCGATATATTCTATTTACTTATCAAGTACCTAACAACAGCATTGAAGCAGATACTGATGAAGAAAGAGAAGAAAAAATATTAGATAAAGCGTTTCAGGAGTTATATAGAAGGTTTAATACAGCCAAATCTGCACTTCATAAAGCGAAAGTTGAAATAGATTTGTTAACCACTGAAGGTCTTATTAACTTATTGTATTACACATTCAACAGAAAAAAAGCTGTGAAACATCAGTTTAAAGATATGGTTGATCGAGAGAAATTATCTTTATATGTTACATCTGAACAAAGCCAAAGAAGGATAGAACTAGTGAAGGAGATGATTGAGAATGGGGATCTTCAAGAAAAAGACGAAAAAGCAAGCTAATTCTCCAAAGAAATCACAACAACCTAAACCTACAAAAGAGAAAGATAATAATAACGAAGATATTGCATATCAACTAGATAGCAAACCTACAATTTGGGACTTAATCTCGCCTAACGGTATTACTATTAAGGATGAAGACAAAGGGGTTATAAAGCAAACCCTCGGTAGTCGTACATTTTTCAGACCACTATTCATTCCTCGCGAGGGATATCCGAGAAAATTACAAACAGATTGGATTAATTCAATGCTATCTTCTGGGGAGATTGATGTACTAGTTGATATTCACAAAGTTAAAAAGACTCATGCAATAAGGTCTCTGCAAAAGCAAATGACAATGCTTCAGTCAAATCTGAGTTGGCAAAATAAGCGAGGAAATATTGACGCAATTAATGAGTATAAGACAAAGATAATGGATACTGAAGTACTTATGGATGAGATTCAATTCTCTGAAAATGATATGTATCAAGTTGCAGTTTTAGCAACCCTTTATGCCGAAAATGAAAAATCTTTAGATCGGTTTAGCGAAGCATTAGATGATGAATTTAACGGAAAGTTTTTTACTTTAGCACCTGCATATTCAAGGGTAAAGGATGGTTATTTAAGTACACTTCCTCTAGGAAAGAACTATTTAAAGGATGCATACAGAAATATTGATAGACGTGCGTTGTCTACATTTTCACCATTTATAAGTGGGGCAGGACGGTATATAGGTGGAGTACCTATTGGAGTAAATAAGATCACTGGGCAAATTGAATTCATTAATAGTTTTGGGAACGATGATTATCGACCACAAAATTACAACATGGGTATATTCGGCATTCCTGGAAGTGGAAAGTCATTAGCAATGAAATTAAAGATTGCTAGAGAAATGGCTGGTGGAAATGTTTGGTCAGTAATTATCGACCCTGAAGGGGAGTTTAGAAGACTTACTCGTCGATTAGGTGGGATAAACCTTGATATATCTGAGGAATCTGATATTAGAATAAACCCTTGTGCAATCAATTATTCTGATATTCCATTAGATGATAAAGATGATGAAGAATTAGAATTACTAATGGATGGTGATGATAAAGAGGTTATAGAAAGGGACGGGAGAAAATATTTACGTTTTGTTCCGCTTAGAGAAAAAATAAACGAATTACTAGATTTTTTCGATATTATCATCAGAGGAAAAGAAGATCACGGTTTAGACGCATTTGAGCGTAGTTTTGTTGAGGATGCTGTGACTAAAGTCTTTTTAGAAAATAAGAAATATACTACACATCCAGATTCTCTATTTGAAGATGGCATGGAAATGATAGATGGTCACATTATACAAGGAAAGCAAAAAAGAAAAAGAGAACCAGAATTAATGGATATTTATAAAGAGATCGTTGAAGCAAACGGTGATAATGAAAAAGCACAGAGGCTAATAGTTTCACTAAAGCCATTTTTAAGAACAGGAAGCAAACCTATTTTTGACGGTCAAACCTACTTAGGAAGAGGAGTAACACAATCCTTGGAGACTTCTAGATTGGTTAACTTTAACATTAGTGAGATGGAGGAAGGGTTTCTTAGACCAATCGCCTACCATGTTTTATTAAATTACAGCTGGGAGCACTTTGCAAAAAATAGTGAGAATGCACTGAAAAGGAAATTTATATATGCTGATGAACTATGGCAATTTGTTGATAATGAACAAACCGTATCATTTTTCGAACGAGTAGCAAGAAGAATTAGGAAACGAAATGGTGGTTTAGTATTCGCTTCCCAAGACTTTGTGCGGTTATTAGAGAATAAAAAAGCCCGAGGTATTGTTACATCTACCTTTACAATGTTATTTATGCAACAAAATCCAATTGATTTAAAGAGAATAAAGGAGAATTTCTCCCTGACTGATGGAGAGATAGATATCTTGTTTGGAAATCCTGAAAAAGGCGAAGGGATCTTACGCTTTGGAAATAATCGAATTTGGCTTAAAACCAACCCTTCAGATGAAGAATTCATTTTCATTGAATCGAATGAAGCTAGATTGCAGGAGATGTTGAAACGGAAACAGCTCTTAAAACATGCATAAATAGTGAAGGGAGGGAGTAATTTGATTGAAAATGCACTAGAGGGATTAGGAGAAATAATTGCATCTATTATCGCTGCATTATTTAACACTCTGTTTAGTCCGATTTTCGATATTTTATCAGGATTTGAAGAATACATATTTGGCCTACAAGATGATAACATGGTTTACTCTACTTTTTCACAAGACGATATGGTTGGAGTAATTGCCCCAGGAATGAATATGTTTACAGTCATATCAGTCACATTTTTAGTTGCTGGAGTTATTTATTCAGGTTATCACATATCAAAGTCTGGGATAAATCCTAGTAATCGAAGTGCTGTAATTCAGTCTTTGACTGACTGGTTGATCGTAGGTTTTCTTTTAGCCAACTTAGGAACAATATTTGATGTGATTTTTACAGCTAACGGTGCAATTGTTAGTTTTTTTGAACAAAACTATACACCAATGCTCGAGAATGGAACGAATTTAAACCCAATTGATGATCTTCTATACTGGATTCTTATTCAATTTGTTCAAATTGGACTTGGAATTTGGGCGATGATGTACTACGCGATGCGGGCATTATCCTTGATGATATTAGTAATAGCATCTCCATTAATTGTTACTCTTTGGTTATTCCCTCAGACAAAATCAATAACTCTGTCGTGGTTTAAAGAAATAATTGGGATAACATTTGTTCAGTCCATTCATGCAGCTTTATTTTGGATAATTACTTCTTCAACCCTAACTGCTTCTGGAGACTCTGATATAGACTTGAAGCATTTGCTTATGATGATTATTTTTATCCCTACTGGTGAAGCAATAAAAGGCTTATTAGGAATGGGAGGTTCATTGCATGGTGCGATGAATAAAACAGGTGCCATGTTTGGTTTATCCGCCCTTGCAGGAGCTTATGGTTCAGTAAAAGGAGCATTAGGTGACAAAGGAGTTATGGAATCAATAAAAAGTGCAGGTTCTAAAGCTCTAGACCAGAGAAAAAAAGGTTCAGCTACTGATTCTTCGAATACAGGTATACAAGGCGAAGCTTTATCTCCAACATCACGTGGAGAGCGAATGTTGCGGGCTGGTGAAATTATGTCTAAAGGTGGAAAAATGTTTGGTGGCGTTGCAGGGTCATTTATTGGATCACCTATGGGGCCAGCTGGGTCTATAGCAGGTGCAACTGCAGGTAGTATTGTTGGTGATGTTACAGGAGGTGTATCAGGAAGAATTGGATATGGACCTGCCTCAACACTAAAACGAAGTCTTAAAGATGGTATTAGTGAAATGAAAAACGATGTCTCTAAAGGACAATTAGCTGATCTAATGGCTGAGAATAAGTTAGATCAATGGGCTCATGACGAAAATGGAGGTTTAAAGAAATTACAAGACATAAAGAGTCGAGGTTTTGCTGGTGATGAACTTGATAAGGTATGGGATGCAGAAAAGAGAAACCAACATAATGCATTTAGAAGGGAAGCACAGGATAACTTAGAAGGTTTAATAGATAGAGGTGGGGTAATTGGTCAAAGCGGTAAAGTAAACACTGAAGCTGTTTCTAGACATGTTGCAAGTCAAATGACCGAAAAGCAAAAGTCCCAACAGATGAACGCAGATATGGCTAATGGGATGACTAATGACCAAGCACTTGAAAAATGGAACAATATTGAACCTCAACAATATGATAAAAACCTTATGGACGCTAGAAGTATTGTTCCAGATAAAGCCAAAGCAGATTTGAGCAATGCAAATAAAATAATTCAGCATGGTGCTGTTGGACTTCAAGGAGCTGGAGGATTTATCAAGGGTACTACAAAAGGGTTTGTAGAACATTCAGGTGCAAAAGAATTATATGAAGATATTAAAGATAGTAAAATAGGTGCTGCTGCAACAGGTGCGGTAGCTGGCTTTAAACAAGGGTATCTTTCTGAAACGATAGGAAATGAGATGGTTGGTTCTTCAAATGTTGTTTTCAATTCTGTTTCTGGAATGAAAAGTGGCTCTGTGGAAGCCGTCAAGCAAGGATTTAATAATTTTGTAGAACACCAAGTAGATGATCCAATTGAGCGTCATGAGGACTCTCGTAATAGACAAGCATATACGAGTGGAACAGTAATGGGAAGAACTGGATATCTTAAATCAGCCCAAAGAGTTGAACAAAAGGGAAGGTTTAAAGAAGCAGCTGAACACCAAGCTCTAGAAGTAGGTGAGATTGCAACACAAGTTCAAACCAAAAAGGTCTTTAACCCTGCGTCAAGGAAAAATGAGGTTTATATAGCTGATGAAGCATTACAAATGGTTGTAACAAATGATCAATCATACATTCAAATGACTGACACAAAGGGGGATACAAAAGTTGGTTCTCAAATTGGTACAGGAGATCCACTTATCAAGGCGGGAGAGAAGGTATTTCAAAATCTAGATATACAAGATAGCCAAATTGTTTCTACTAACCAGTTCCATAAAATAGATTCAAGTGGTGGTAAAATTACTGTTTCAAGACAACCTTCGATTAATCCAAATTCTCTTATTGGAAATAAAGCTACTAAATTCAAAGAGACAAAATTTGATGAATATATACCGTTTAATCATAATGTGGATTCAAGACAATTTACTATCTCTGAAATTGCAACGAATAATGGTAGTAATAAGGTCGAGCAAATTGTTGAACGTGATAAGAGCTATTTAGTAATGAAAGACAAGAGTGGTCAATCTTATCGTGTTTCTCCATATGGAAAAGGCGATTCTTCATTAAAGATTAATCAAAGGTATTCAACAACATATAACATTAAAGACAATAGCTTAGTAAAAGGAAATCATATTGAGAGTGTAACCAAATTAATTACGAGTACTGAAGAAAAAGAAGTTCAATATACTCCAAGACAAGATCCAAATGACCTCATCCCGCTGCGTCCGAATAGACGTTACCTAAAGCGTGAGCAATTAGATCAACAACGATCTAAATTTATAGGTGTTTAACCATGGATCAACAAAATCATGAACAAGAAAATATAGCCGTTAGTATAGCAAAAGAAAAAGCTAAGAAAGCTTTAAAAAAACAACGTAATAAACTATTAAAAAAAGCGGGGAAAGCGGCTGCAAAAGCAGTCGCTAAAGGTATATTGGTTTTAGCCAAAGCCATAATTGGTTTTATAGGTAGTGTCGGCTTTCCGACAATTGGCACGATCATAGGTGTAGTTATTTTGGTTTATGCTGTTTGGGTTTTGTTAACCTCAGCCTTTTCTTTTGGATATTTTGATGAAAATAGTGATGTAGAGGTCCCAGAAGAATTTACGAGAATTCACCAACTAATTGGTGAAGAAATAGAAACCACCTACGATAGTAATAAACCTATTGAGTCAGAATATCGAATACCTGATGCATTGGTAGGAAGTATTTTGCAAATACATTCTGTAAGTGAAGATGTGAAGGACTTAGAAGATGAGGAAATTATAAAAGGAGTTGTTAACGCTTTAGCACCTAAATTTAAATACTCTTCGTTTGAAAATAAAGTTGAATGGGAAGAAAGAACATGCAGACAAGTGACAACAACCACTCGTACTTATATAAGCTGTACAAATAGTAGTGGAATAAGTGGAGCAGAAGAAGTAGAATTTTTAGTTGATGTAGAGACATGGAATGAAAAGACAAAGTTTGACGTAGAAGGGAATTGGAATAATTGGACATCCGAAACCTCATCATATGGTGGTTATAGAAAAGAAAGAAGTTACAAACATGAAATCGTTAATGTTACATCTGAGGTTGATTTTACAGTATTGAATAGTTACCTTGATACAATAGGTTTTTCTATTAATGAAAAGAGAATGATAGAAAATTTGTATGAGGTCACTAGTAAAGAAGATATGGGTTATTCTGAATGGATGAGTTCAGAAGGAATTCTAACATCTGATAATATTGGAGGTGTTACCGGACCTCTTATAAACGACGATCCTGAGATATCTGATGGTGTTTTTACCAAACCTACAAATGGTTATATTACTTCTGGTTTTAAGCCTGTACATCGACCAGACCATTACGGAGTTGATGTTGGTTCAGGAGGGCAACATATTGCAATTTGGGCTGTAGCAGACGGAGTGGTTAGAAGATCTTATGATTCAAAATCTTATGGGAATGTTGTATTTATTACTCATAATATTGATGGAGTACAGTATGAAACAATTTACGCACACATGACTCGAAGGCTTGTTAGAGAAGGTCAAATAGTAACAAAAGGACAACAAATTGGAAATATGGGTAACACTGGTTATTCTCAAGGTATACATCTTCATTTTGAACTTCACCTGGGAAGCTGGAACTCTAATAAATCCAATGCTTTAGACCCTGTTTTGTACGGTGTACCATTCTAGATATTCTAATTGGTATTACTAGTATTAATAGATAATAATTTTCCCATTCAATAGTTTCTATAGAGGTGAATAAAACCTATGAAAAAGTTTGTAGTCGCTTTAATTTCTCTGTTTATGGTTGTAATTCTCTCAATAGTTGGATATGTTCTCTATTCGGAGAATAGAATCGGAGAAGAATTAAATGTAAAAGAAAACAGGCAAGTTTTAGATAATGTAAAAGTGCAGCATGAATTAGCAGAAGCATCCGAAAAGTGGGTGGACGATACAAGTGTAGGTCATGATCATGGAGCATTGGATATTGCTAAAGCTCATAGGGATATTCCACATGTACTTACTTTTTTCGCACAAACATTACTACAGGAAGATGTTGATTTTTTTTCAAAAGTATTTGAACCGAATACATTTTCAGCTGATTTGTCTGAAGTAGATAATCCTAACAAGATTGAAGTTGTTATGGATATGATCAAACAATTGACCAGAGATGGAAAGCTAGAAGACATAGCAATAATTGAACAAGGTATTACTAAAGGGGAGAAATATGTAGACGTTACTTTCCTATATACAGATGACTATAAAGCGAAGGTAACGATTCAGATGATTTACGGTGAAGGAGAGAATAAAGAGGATCAGGTATTACTTGTAACAGATAGTGTATGGAATTTAATTGAACAGGTTCAACAAATGGGAAAGTAGTTTATAGAAGGAGGCATTAAATCATTCGAGAATACGACTTAACACCTTCCTCTCTTGATAAATGGATTAATCAATTTAAAAATTCTAGGTCATTCAAAGAGATGGACAACCTAACTCCTGAACAAAAGGAACTGCAAGAATTACGTAAACGAAACAAACAATTAGAAAAGGAAAATGATATATTAAAGCAAGCCGCGCTGATACTAGGACAAAAGTAAATGTGATTAAGCAAAACAAACACAAATACTCGATATCAGCAATATGCCAGGTCCTACAAATCCAAAGGAGCACTTATTATTATGAAGGGAAACAACGAACTCATGAAGATGATGTCACGTCACTTATTACCCGAATCTTTCATGATAGTCGACAAAATTATAGGACACGCAAAATTAAAAATGAACTAATGAAACTTAGGAAAACTGTTTCTAGAAGACGTATTGGTAGAGTCATGAAAAAACATGGACTGGTTTTTAATTATACTGTCGCTCAGTTTAAACCCAATTCAGAAAAGCCAAATGAGGATCAGTATTCCAATGAACTAAACCGTGAATTCACACGAAACGAAGTGTTGTCCGTTGTCGTATATTTAAGTGTTGGTGAAAAATGGAATTACATATGTGTATTTATTGATCTCTTTAACCGAGAAATTATTGGATATAGTACAGGATCAAATAAGGATGCATTGCTTGTTTATAGTGCACTCGCTTCGATAAAAGAAGACCTTCATCTTATCCAGTTGTTTCATACAGACAGAAGAAAAGAATTTAAAATCAGTTAATTGATGGTGCCTTAAAAACGTTCTCTATCAAATGCTCCTTAAGCATGAAGAGCTACCCCTATGATAATGCAGTTGCAGAAGCTACATTAAGATTATTAAGACAGAAGTTGTTAAAGACAGACAATATGAAAGTTTAGAAGAATTAACACGAAAACTCCATGACTACGTGCATTGGGTATCGTAGGGGGGCAGGGTGCCTTCATAATTCCATAATATCTTCTGAAACAGCGTATTGTCTGTCCAGTTATGAAGTTTATGGGCAATCTTATATAACCGCCAAATGGGTAAACAAGTTTCACACCAGCCAGTGTTAACATGTCAATAATAAACTTAATATTCCCACAACTCAACTCCTCCCTCCACTCATGAAAATTATGAATTTTTTTTAAAAAATAATTATTAATATATATAAAAAAATACTGAATATTTGACATTTTTATGAATTTTTTTGTATTTATAACCATCCATTCCTCGATTTTTGTTGTTAAAAATGAAATTATATTACAATTTTTTGTATTTTATACAATTATTTATCTTGAAAAGAAATTATAGTATAAAATTATAAACCAAGTGTATAAATAGGAGATTAAAACAAGGCTAGCAATTAATATTTTTCCTATTTTTAACAGAATCAGAATATACTCTATTAATAATATTGCAGTGGAGGGATAAAGTGGTACAAATAAACAAATCTTTTATATTAAAATCTTTTGAAAATGCAGTAAATTATTATAGTGATGCAACTCAAAGAATAGGCTTATGGCAATCAGAGAAATATGTTGCTGAAAAATACTTTACCAAGAAAGGGAGAATACTAGATATTGGTTGCGGAACAGGAAGAACAACTATTGGTTTATATGAACTAGGGTTTAATAATGTTCTGGGACTTGATTTATCTCCACATATGGTTAATGAAGCTCTTATAATTTCTGAAAACAAGGGATATAATTTAAATTTTGTACAAGGAGATGCAACAAAGTTAACTTTTGAAAATGATTTATTTGATTATGCTATTTTTTCTTTTAATGGAATAATGCAAATCCCGTTAAAAGAAAACCGTATAAATGCATTTATAGAGATTAATAGAGTTCTAAAAGATAAGGGTATATTTATCTTTACTACATTCGATAGAGATTCTGAAGAGTGTTTTAAAGAATTTTGGAGTAAAGAAAAACTTCGTTGGAAAAATGGTAATCACGATAAGAGAATTTTTGAATTTGGTGACAGAATTATTACCTCTGATGATGGAAAACGTGATTTATATATTCATATACCCAATAAAAATGAAATAAACGAGTGCTTAAAGCAAACAAATTTTACTGTTATTGAACAATTTTATCGAAAAGACCTATTTAATGAATCTAATGCAGTTAAGAACTTTTCAGGTGAATGTGTCTTTTGGGTTGTACAAAAACAATAGATACTGTTTGCTTTAATAATTTTATGAATCAATTATTTACTATATATGGGGTGTAAATATATCAAAGTATGTAATTTAACTGTAATTTTTATAATTTTTAATATATCAAACCTTTTTATATCAGAAAAATCAAAATAAATTAAACTATCAATTTATATATCAATATAAATTGTATATTTTGTGAAAATTTTATAAATATATTGTTTTCTGTATATTTACATATTAAATTATAAACTAGTTATTTCATAAAATAGAATATTATTCTATACATGGGAAATATAAAGAATGGAGGTGACCATAATGATTGAAAAGAAAATTAGACTTGAAGCACCAGATTTTGCAGACGCATGTAAAAGATCCAGAAGTCATTTAACAATGGATGTTGAATTTGAGGAATTTGAAAATGATCTCTTAGAAGCAATTGCAGTTGAAGAGAACGAAACAAATTAATATTATGAAAATATGGGAAAATAAGGTTGTTAATTGACCGACTTTTCAATTATTTTCTCAACTTATTATTAATTTGAAATCAAAAAGCTCAGTTTATTCAGTATTATAAATTAAATATCTTGTGACAATTATCTAAATATACTATTTTTTCTAAATTAACAAATGAAATTATTAACTAGTTACACCATAAAATAGAATATTATTCTATAAATGAGATTACTATTTATTTGAAGAATGGAGATGACCTTAATGATTGAAAAGAAAATTAAACTTGAAGCACCAGATTTTGCAGATGCATGTAAAAGATCCAGAAGTCATTTAACAATGGATGTTGAATTTGAGGAATTTGAAAATGATCTCTTAGAAGCAATTGCAGTTGAAGAAAACGAAACAAATTAATGTTGATTATTTATGGAAAAAGAGGGCTATTTTATCTCCCCTCTTTTCCATCATTGTATTTAAAAAAGATAAATTATAAGGAGAAATTTTATGCTATATAGACAATCGAAATTTAGTCATGTATTTGAAAAAGATAATAATAATAATTATATTTTATTCAATTCTAATTCATTGGGGTTATTTGAACTTTCAAAAGAGGATTATCAAATTTATAAGCAATACGAAGTGCCAAAAGAAAATTATCAGAGTGAAGTAGCTGTTTCTCTTAAAGATAACAAATTTATAGTACCCTTAAATGAAACTGAATTTAAAGATGCGAAACAGCAAAGAGAAATAAGACGAAGAATAGCAAAAAGAACCCGAAAAAATCGAATTGGTTACTTAAGGATCTCTTTAACTGAAAAATGCAATCTAAGGTGTAAGTATTGTTTTGTTAATGATATTTATACAAGTAAAGGCAACATGGAAACTGATCTATTTGTAAATACGATGAATTGGTTTATTGAACAGAATATAGGTGCCTCACCAATTATTCAATATTTTGGTGGAGAACCTCTTATTAGAATGGATCTAATCAAAAAAGGCCATGAAATGTTACAAGAAGCAAAGAATAGTGGTAAAATTACTGGTTTCACCGAAGAAATTGTTTCAAATGGGACTCTAGTAACCGAAGAAATTGCCCAGTATTTTAAAGATACAGGAATATTACTAGTTTTTAGTATCGACGGTTGGAAAGAAATAAATGACAAAAATAGAATATATCCAAATGGAAATGGTAGTTATAGTTCAGTATTACAAGGTATGGAAAATTATAAAAATGTTGGTGGAAATCTGTCAGGAATTATTACACCAACAAATGAAAACCTTCCAATATTTAAAAATATTATTAAACATTTAGTTGAAGATTTAGGGTGTACAGAAATCAGCATTAATACCCCACAACCTAATGAGAGAGGTTGGGACATAGATGGGAAAAAATTGGCTAAAGCAATAATGGAAGCATGGGAATACTGTGATAGTAAAAAGATACCAATAAACCAACCTGGAAATAATATTGTTTTTTCAGTGAATAATAAAATTCCACAAACCAACTCTTGTATGAACTTAACCTATGGACAACAAGAAAATTCATGGGGAGTTTATCTAACAAGTCAGGGGTTAGTTTCTAATTGTGTTGTAGAATGTGATGAAAGGTGTACACAACCGTTTGACGAATTTGAACTTAATGAAGAATATATTAATTGGCACTTTGAGGATCACAGTAAAGATTCTTGTCTTAAATGTGTTGGATATAACATTTGTGGTGGACCATGTACATTTGAATCAATAGTTAGAAACAAAAAATTAAATCCTGAAAAATGTAAATTTTACAAAACAATAATACCTTGGGCTCTTACTAGAGATTAAGAAGGAGTAATTTATGGCAATAACAAGAACACTTATTAAAGATATATCAGATAGAGATTCGGAAATATTAATAGCAGGTTGGATCAAGAAATCTCGGATAAATGAAATCGTAGTTTGGGACTTTACAGGAGAAATATTGGTAGAAGTAGATATGAAGTTCTTATCAGTCAATGTTAGAGATGTTGTTCAAATAAATGGAGATGTATATTCTAGTGGAGATGAATTTAAAGTTAAAGCTAATAGTATACAGATTTTGAATACCTGCGAGGAAGAAAGTAGAAGGAGTTATAAGAAATTAGTTGATTTTGATTTTCTAAAAAAACTTAAATTAATCAATGAAATCGAATGTGGTGTAAGAGATTTTCTTACTAAAGAAAGTTTTATTGAAATTCGAAATCCATTGTTATGGGAAAGTGTACAAGAGTATGGTTTTGAAGAGTGGAAGGTTTTAAATAATCTATCAAATCAAGTTGAATATACGCTGCTTCAATCTCCAAATATTTTAAATCTTTTAAACGTCATTAGTGGTATTGAAAGGGTATTTCAATTTCATCCATGCTTTCGTTTACCAGAGGAAAATAATGAAAATAAAATTGATGATTTAGTAGAGTTCACACAATTAGCTATAAATATGGCTTTTGTTAGTAATGAGCAAGGAAAACAATTTATTGAACGGTTTTTCTTCTATTTAATAAAAAAATATTTCAATAAAGAAATAACTATACCTTTTGATAGTATTTCCTATGATGACGCCATGTTCCTTTATTCATCGGATAAACCAGATTTAAGATATAAAGAATTTTTGAGACCAACTTTTAGTTATTCAACGAGAGAGGAACTAAAACAATATAATACACTTATAATTCCTTATGAACTTCCAAAAACCATAGAAAATAAGATTATTGCAAAAATGAAAAAAGAGTTTTCAGATTATGCAGTTGTTAAACACAAACAGGAGCAACTTGATATCTTATCAGGAATTGATATAAATATTAATGAGTTCCAAAGGCTGTTATCAAAACTATCAGTAAAATCAACAGGATATACATTATTGGTAGATTCTAAAATCCGGAAGGAAATAGTTTTTAGTTTTTTCTCAAGTATTACTAGATCGTTAAGTAGAAATAAACAGATAGATACATATAACTTTTGTTGGATAGAGAACTATCCTTTTATTCTAGATGAGAACGAAACTGACCCTTCACAAATGAATATTGGTCAGAATATTTTTACAAAGAAGATACCTTCGACTAACGATAATAATATTGTTTCCAGCAAGGGAATAGACTTAATCCTTAATGGTGTTGAAATTGCAAGCGGCAGTGAAAAAGAATATGTAGTAAATGACTTTTTAGAATCACTGTCCTTGTTAAATCGAAGCAACAAAACTCAACAATATAACTATTACATTAACGCATTGAAAAGTGGGTCTCCACCAGTTTTCACTATCGGAATTGGTTGGGAAAGAGTTTTATGGATTTTATTAGGAGTAAATAAAATCCAAGATGTACTTTTGCATACAAGGAATTAAATGAAGTTCTTATACTTTGGAGTGATTAACATGGAGATTTACTCTAAATTAAGAGATGAATATATTAAGATTTCTAGTGAATTTTACCCTGGCCTTGCTACTCATTGGGGAATACAGAGAAGTTATTTAACAATCTATTCAAAAAAAAATATTTTAAAAACCATAAATTGCTATAAAAATTTGCAAAAGAGAATGGAGGAGATTAGTTATAAAGATTCAAGAAGCTTTAGAAAACTGAACAGGGCAGTAAAGCTGAGGCTTTTTGAATTAGAAGCGTTAGAAATATGGAGAAAACCGAATTTCTACATAATAAATTCATTGAATACTATTTCCGTTATTTGGAGAAACTTTGAAAATATATTTCAATCACCTGTCCCAAACCATGAACAAATATCCTGTAGAATCAAATATTTACCCGATTTCTTTAAAGTTGCAAGGGAGAATTTAAATCATAGTAAATTAACAAAACTAGATTGTTTAACTGCTATCCTCAATATAAGTCATTTTAATAAGAATTTAGAAAAAATTAAACAAGACCTCAATATTCCATTAATAGAGCTTAGTATATTAACAAAAGAGATTAACTCTTTTTCATCTTTTTTAAAAAACAAATCACAGGAATCTATACCATTAAAAAGGCCTTTAGGAGAAGAAAATCTAGCTACATATATTTATCTTGAATCAGGATTAACAATAGACCTTGGATTATTACTTGAGAAATTAAAAGCTCATTTATCAGTAAGAGCTGATTTTTTACAACCAACAAAAAGAAGCTTTTCAACAAGTTTTAATGAAGTCTTAAAATCACCTTCTGAAGAAGTTTTAAGTCAATTAATAAAGATTGGAAAAAATCATTTTAATGTTAACGACACATTCATAAAGAGCTTACAAATTACTGAGTTAAATAATATTAATGTAGATATGCATGGGAAATTTGGATATATGAAATGTATGGATTTACAGAAAGAACATATCTTAGGTGCAATGATATATGACAAAAATAAAGTCAATAATATTAATTCAATTTTAGGAGTTATACATGAAGTTTATCCAGGACATCACTATTCATGGACGCTAAAATCCAAGAGTAATTATCAAGAAAACATAATTTTTTTTAACCCAGTATTTGAAGAAGGTTGGGCTAAATATTGTGAACATTTTTTTACTTATAAGATTTTTAAAGATATCAATTTCATTGATGAATTTGAATTGGGAATTAGCAAAGCTATTCTTTTAGCCATGGCTACATTATATACACATTCAAATAATCTTGATTTTAGAAAAATCATTTCAACTTTATCAAATTATTTTCCTGTATTTAGTCAATCTGAAATTAAACAAGCATGCATTCAAGCTTATATATATCCTATAGAAAGTATCTCGTATATGTTAGGGTTTTACTTTGTACAAAGTTATTTTAACAAGAGGACACTCAATCCTAAAAGTGTCATAGAGTTAGTTTGTGATTATGAAAGATACATAGAGGAGTATAATTATGAAAAAATTAGAATTACATAAAAAATATACTATATTTACTGGTGTTATGTTATCTGGTTACAGTATGGTTGATAAAATGTATGGAGCAGTATATATTGTCCTAATGAGCCTTAAAGGAATTAGTCCTTTTCAAATTAGTATTATTTTTGCTGTAGCTTCGCTATCATTAGCAATATTTGACTACCCTAGTGGGAATATATCAGATTTATTTGGTCGAAAAAAAATAACTTCAATTGGATTTTTCACTTGGGGCCTAGGTCTTTGTTTATTCGGGTTATCATCAAGTTTCATATTATTTATTATATCAGCAATTATTATGTCCCTAGGTGTATCTTTAATATCAGGATCCCCACAAGCATGGTATCTGGATAAACTTAATGAAGTAAACAAGTTCGATTATAAAGATATTGCCTATCCTAAAATAGTTGGTTTTGCAACTGCCTTTTCAGTAGTTGGTGCACTTTTGGCATCAATATCAAGTAGCATAAATAACTATATACCTGTTGTGCTAGGCGGATTAATAGCTATAGCTCTATCATTAGTTATTTTCATTAGGTTTGAAGATAACTATGGATCTAGATCAGAAAAAAGTATTATTAAGGAAATAAAAATTACTACTTTAGATTTCATCAAAAATAAGACAATGCTCATAATATTATTAAGAAATATATTAAGCCACGGTGCTTTACTAGGGTTCTTATTGACTTGGCAGGTTTATGGAAATAATATGCTTGGTTTAGAAATTGAATTCATGGGTATATTACTAGTTCTGTTTATGGCAGTTATTAGTTTAGCTAGTTTCTTTACCGCTTTTTTAACTAAGAAGAAGGTTACTACTCTAACAATACTTGTGTTTGGTACCGTTCTTTCTGCTATGGGACTTCTATTGGTTGGACTACATTCTAGCTTATTCTTTTTTTTGGTGGGTCTAACAATCTTTGAATTTGGCTTAGGTATGCAACATTCATCGTATGGAGCATGGGTCCAAGATTATATTCCTGGACAAAAACGCGCCACATTTTATTCCGGATTAACTGCTCTACAATCACTTGCTGGATTTTTCCTGGCCCTCTTAATTGGTTACATTAATCAAAAAATAGGATACTCATTCATATGGTATTTTGCTAGCCTTCTCTTAATACTGTCTAATATACCAGTATACTATATTAAGAAGAGTTGCCCTAAAGAAATTCAATTAAATAGAGTGGGATTACATGAATGAATTCATAAAGTTCGGTTCATTTGATAATCAAGTAACTAAATCACATAAAATATTACTTGTGAGAGAGAAAAGAAAATCCATCTTTGTTGATAAATTAATTAACTCCTTAAGGAATAAAAAAGTAAATATTGAGGAATATTATATAGTTAACCAAGACGATCTGAAAAAATTATTGTTTGTTTTAAATCAAAAGCCTACAGGTACACAATTATATATAGTAACATCAGACTTTTTAAATCTACATTTATTAATTAAAAGGTGTGAAGAATTAAGAATTCCTACAATACTTTTTGACGATCCAACACTAAATATTCCTAAGAAGTATATCAATGATATTGTTAATATACATTTAAAAGCAATTAATATCGAATATAGTGAATTAAGAAATAGAAATGAGAAAGTAAAAAACCTAATTGATAATGGTGACTCATTCCAAATAAAAAGCCCTAATGGTACTAATATGAAATTTCAAAAAGAAAAAGGTAAAAGGATTTTTGTGGAAAATTGCAAATTTAGTGAAAATGAATCTTTATTTCAAATTCCAGGAGGAGAGGTGTTTTTTGCCCCTAAACCATTTACAGCAGAGGGCATTATTATCCAAGAATGCGGAAGTAAAAAAGCGGAGATAACTATTAATAATGGCTTTGCTTCTTTTAATTATGGAAAATATAAAAACAAAAAAGTGCCCTTTGCAGAATTTGGTATAGGAACAAATCAAGGTGTAAGGAAACTAAAGTTTTTGTCTAGCTATGAGAAATGTTTAGGAACTTGTCATATAGGCTTTGGGAATAATATCAATATGGATGGGATTTTTGAGGAGCCTTATCATTTTGATATAGTGATTGATAACTTTCAACTTTCTATAGATGGGGAAGCTATCTTTTCATGTTGGGGTGATTTACATAAAAAGTAATATTTTATTATACAATGAGATCAGTCATTTCAGTATTAAGATAAATTATTATTTACAAAAAATGGATATTCAAACAGAAATTGTTTTTAAACACCCAACTAAAGAAATGATTTTTTTTTTAGATGAATCATACAAAATTATTGAAATTAATAGTGATCAATCCTTAAACCCTATACAATACCAAAAAGGACAATTTGTAAAAATAAGTGATAACACAAAATTCACTAAATTATTTATTAAGTATGGAAGTACTATAAAATTATCGAACATAAATATAACTCCTGGGATTTATCACTTTCCATATTTTTCTTTATGTTCTAACTTAAATAATATCAAAATACACATAAATTCCCAATGCCTCTTCACTACAAATGCTGTGAAAACGAAAGATGGAAAATATCAAATATTCGACCTAAGAGACTTAGTAATTGTTTCGAACGATAACAACATCAATTGTACAAATTTTTGCATTTTGATACAAAATAGAAAGGTTATAGTTTCACCATCCACTAAAAAAGTTTTTTCACATTTGAATATATGTGAAGAGATAAGGAAATTTCTGAATTTTTATTACTCTATTTTCGAGAAACCATTAAATATAAGGATAATGGACTCTCATTGCTTAAATGTGAATGCAATTTCTTATAAAGGATTGATCCTATTTAATCCTAAGCTATTATCAAAGCCATCTGTTTTGTTATATAAATATTTGTTTCATGAGATAATTCATCAAGAAATCGGCCTTAATACCATTTTTTATAATAAAGGTAGGTTTTTACTTCTTGAAAGTTTAACAGAGTTCATTCAATTGTTATATCTAAAAGAAAGATTTGGTGAGACTATCTATTCTAAACAAATAAAATACTCTTATCAACTTTATAAAAATAATATTGAGTATACAAAAAATATCCCTATTTCTGATTATTATAATATTAATGATAATTTTGGATTTTTAGGATTAATTTGTGGAAAAGGAATTCTTTTTTTTGATTTTTTATTTAGAAAAGCTGTTATTGATAAAGATGTTCTTAAAAAAATAATAACAGCATTTAAATTTCATAAAAACTATATTTCAATTGGTATCTTTAAAAATATATTAAATAATTTTGCAAATATAGGAACAGATGTGTATTTTCATGACTGGATAGAATCAACAAACAATGAATTTTTAAATGAGACTACTTATAACTAATAATTTAAGTAGGCAACAGTACGTTTATTCGTTCTATACAGGGTTTATACAGTAACAATTTTTCGCTTGACATGGATCCTCAGCTGAAAATTTTTCAAAAAAAGCAACCGAATAGGCTTTTCGAGACATTTATAATTTTTTCGCCTCTCCATGTAAAGCTCAGGGTATTCAAAAATATACTACCGAAAACTACATTTTTTAAAAGACATAAACAGATAACGCATAGGAGATGATTTTTTAGTTGATTAATCATGTGGGTTTAATTTTAACAACAAAATGCAATTTGAAATGTAAATATTGTTTTTACAATAACGATACTTATTCAATCAATAATGCCGACTTAGATTTACCAAAGTTTTACGAGTTTTTTGATAATATCACAGTAAAATCCCCGATAGATAGGTTGACAATCACAGGAGGGGAACCTCTTCTTAGAAAAGATTTACTAACTTTTATAAGTGAAATCTCCAAAAAAGTAAGAAATATATTAATTTTAACAAATGGTATATTACTTACCGAACAGATTCTGAAAGATATTTTTAAAAATAATGTAAAACTTGGTATAAGCCTTGATAGTCTTAACGATAGTTATGGAAATAAGTTCAGGGGGAAACATAGCGAATTACTGAAATCCCTACAATTAATTCATTCTTTGGGATATGCTAGTAAAGTTACGTTAAACACAACTATTTCTCCCAACAATTTAACTGACGTAGAAGACATTGTTCATTTTTCTGAAGAAATGGGTTTTAGCCTAAATTTAAATTTAATGGATTCACATAACTTATTGTCATGGGATACTGCAACAGTAGATCAGAAAGAACAGCTCCTATCAATAATAAAGGATCACTATAATAATGAATCCAATAGTTTTCATTACAGGTTAGCTAAATTTCTAATTTCCAACACCCAATATACAATCCCTAATTGTATGTTTTCCTCTAAATCTATAATTATAGATTCAGATGGTTCAATTGTTCCATGTTTTCATAATAAAACAATCATAGGAAACATTGAAGATGAAGTTGATTTTATTCTAAGAAACCATAATAAATTCTTAAAAGAGCATAAAGGTAATTTTGAGTGTTTTCGAAAAGCATGTTTTGCACTCTTTTAAAGTTGGTTTATGATAGATGTTCAATTTATACAAATTAAATAACTATGCTTCTCTAGCCTGAAGTTCTAAAATAGAGCTCTTTATAATAATCCTTTTTAATTATTAATTTTGATTTGTATAAGACTACATTAAATCCATAAAAACTTTAATAAACTTACTTAGAAAGGTGATTACATTGTTTACTCATGAGGATTTCTTTAATTCTATTAACATATATAAACGAAATAATAACAATATACACTGTCTACTCATAACTCATGTACTACCAACCTCTGTTGACTATATTCTATATTTAAATAAAATCTGGCCAGTGGAATATGTCATTGCTATTCCGTATTCTCTTGATATAAACGCTGCAATAAAGCTAAAAAAGCATGGTATTCCAGTGATAACTCCCAACGATATTACTGATGTTTCCACTATAGCTTTAGAGAAAATAATTGAAATTAGTAACAGCAACAAAAAGTTAGTAATACAAGAAGTTGGTGGTTATTTATCCTCACACCTAGATACAATTAAATCTTTAGGTAGTGTTGTAGGTATTGTTGAAGATACAGCTCAAGGGCATTGGCGTTATAAAAAGTATGATCGGCAGCAACTTCCCATTCTATCAATAGCTTTTAGTCCTCTGAAAAATATAGAAGATACATTGATTGGTGATGCTGTAATTTATTCATTAGAGAGAATTTTACGTGAAGAATTTACAGATTTAATACAAGGAAAATCATGTCTTGTTCTTGGATACGGTAAGATTGGTAAATCATGCTCTATCGCATTAAAGGGACGAGAGGCTTTTGTGTCAGTTTTTGATATCGATCCAATTCTTTCATTAACTGCTCGTGTTGAAGGATATAGAACAGGAGAATTGGAAGATTTAATTAAAGATGCTGATATTATTATCGGTGCTACTGGAAAAACATCATTGAGTGGGAGTATTTTTGAACACTTTAAAGATGGAGCTATCCTTGCTTCTGCAAGTTCAAGAGATATTGAATTTGATATAAAACAGATTTCTAAGTATTGCAAGAATAATAGTCACCCTCTAATATGGGATTGTGCAAATAAGTCAAAAAATAATTTCTTCTTGTTAAATGAAGGATTACCTGTAAATTTTAGGGATTTAAGTATTCTCGGACCTTATCTTCAATTAGTTTATGGAGAACTTTTCTACTGTATTCAAAAATTGGCGAGACAAGAGGAGCTTGTTGGAATGCACACTTTACTTGATAGTGATCAAAGATTTATTGCACAAAAATTTCATGAACATATTAACAGTAAAAAAATGAAAAAAGAAAAACTTGTAATATAATGCTAAAGGAGATAGTCAAAATTATATGAAAAAAGAATTAGTTATTGAAGAAACAGTAAAATTTGTAAGATCTACTCTTGAAGGGGAAGGCTCAGGGCATGATTGGTGGCATATTTATAGAGTTTGGAAAAACGCGTTACTTATTAGTAAGAATGAAGATGTAGATATGCTAGTTGTTCAATTGGCCACTTTACTCCATGACATCTCAGACTGGAAGTTTAACAATGGAGATGCCACTATTGGTCCAAAAGTGGCAAAAGAATGGATGGATATATTAAATATTGATGATAATACAATATCTCATGTTTGCTCGATTATCAAAACCATGTCTTTCAAAGGAAATGGTGCAACTTCAATTATGAAAACTAAAGAAGGTAAGATCGTTCAAGATGCTGATCGATTAGATGCTATTGGGGCTATAGGAATTGCTAGAACATTTACTTATGGGGGGTACATTAAACAAGAAATATATAATCCTAATGTTGTTCCAAAAAAACATAAGTCCTTTGAAGAATATAAGCAAACAAAAACAACAACGATTAATCATTTTTATGAAAAATTACTATTACTTAAAGAAAGAATGAATTTACCAATTTCTAAAGAGATTGCAAAAAAACGGCATGTATTTATGGAAGATTATTTAAGAAAATTTCACGAGGAATGCAATGGTCAATCTTAATTAGTTATCTTCACGTACTGAAATAGTAAGATGAATAGTGGGAGAGAAAACATTTGGGTTTTAATCACCAGAATAAAAAGGTAACCAATACAGTTGGAAGCTGAACTAAAGATTCTCCAACAAACAAAAGCAAACTAAGTCAATTTTTCCATAAACTGAGGAGACATTGGCTTAATTTTTTTCAATTTTTTCAAAACGGATTCTTATTTTTGGTTTAAGAGACTTTATGCTTGAAGCTAATGTTAGGAGTATCAAATTAAAGAAAATGTCTGATATCCTAATTTAGAGCTTATCAAGGGTAACCTCCAAATCCAACAACCATTTTACATGAATTTTCCTCCTAAATTAACTTCTGCATGCTCTTCCAACCCTCCATTATATCTATCAATGAGCGACAAACCTCTTTACAATTTTCATATGGAGTTAACTTGGGTCCTTCTTCCAGATTTCACCATTGAAGAGGCTATAGGGAATAACTTAAAAGGCTTTGTTCAAAACAAAATGAAACGTGGCAGTAGATATTGGACAATTCTAGAACGAAAAATTGAACAACACTTGGAAGATTTTGAACTAGAACATAAAGAAGTATATAAAGACCTACAACTACGTATGAAATAATGGACAGTATTGAACAGTTGATTTTTAAGAACTCTTAATTAATTAACTTTTCAAACCCCTAATGCATCCTTTAATTTGAGTACAATATTTAGGGTTTTTTAACAAAATAAGGGATGGAAATTAACAAATCCTTGTTGTACTGTTGCTGTTACTTTAGGTACATTCATTAATATTTTTTAATGATAAACTCTTTTTTTCTAAATGGGATTGCATCAGGATTAATAACTGCTGATAGTGATAAAGAGATAGGTAAATCTATTAATAGATTATCAAATATCAATTATTGGACAGAAACTGAAAAAAATGATCTGCATCTAAATAATAATTTGAGTGTAGTTCAACTATAAAACAAACCGTTTTATATAACATAGTAAATATATTTATGTAAGAAGATATTATGCAAAGAGTTGTAATTCTTATTCTCTCAAATATTGAGAGGTGTCATTAGTTCATCCAGATAATTCGTGATATATTGATAGTTTTTTTCTTTAGCTTTGAAACAAAGATGTACCTTATATAAGAAAGATGTACTGTTTTGGAAAAGTTAAACCTTTTTATCCTTTGGATGTGCATTTTCAAAGGGTGTTTTTTATGTTGAAAATAACATGGTGACATTAAACAATTGGGCCATATTGTGGAATAACAAGTTTTTTTGATTAATTATTTAGTAGGTTATAACTTGCAGGTGTACTTTGCAGACTTTACTAGCTTGAACAGACTATATAAAAAATTTATTAAATCCCATCTCTTTTATAGGAGGGGGATTTTTTATAGTTCTATACGTAGGATAAGCAGCCAACAGGGTATTTAAGAATTAGCTAAGATCTTGTGGAAGAAACCGTGAATGAATTTTACTTATAAGACTTATTTTGTATTGTGTTTATTAAAAAATATTAACAAGGAGTGATTACATGAATCAGAAAATAGAACAAGTCACCGTGGGCGCGGTGACTCACATTAAATACACAATAAATGTTACTGGTGATTTTACTAACGTCGATTCCCGAAAGATATACCAGCAATATCTTCAGAAAATAAAATCATTATCGACAAATCAGAAGTGGTGTTACCTGCTGAAATAGTGACATCTTCTAAAATAAAGGCGGTTTTAGTGTCAAGAATATCATCATTACCATGTTCAACGAGGTGTTTCGCAGCATGCTCTTTCGATGATTGCATGATAAACCTAGCAAAGTTTTCGTTATTTAAAGCTTCATCCTCGAATGGACTAATAACAATGTTTGCAGCTGTAACAATACCGAATGACGTAAAGAAAATAAGACCATCATCATTACTAATATGTTTATCCTTTTTAGCAATTTCAATTGCATTGAATAAGGAAAGTGTTGTTAAGGCTTTTAAATCTCGTTTTTCAAGAAAACTCTTTGGCATTTTGTCACCTCCTCTCTATGTTGAAATTCGACAGGATGTGACTAATTACCTTTTTATATAATTTTTTCAAGTTAATAAACTCAAGAATTATTGTGGTTACTAAAAACTAGTGACTTAAAACGGTAGCGTTTATTGAACGAAATCGAATGTTTGGAATTATGCTAATGCTAAATACAACTTGAGAATTATTAAACCGTATACGGTACACATGTTGGCCAACCCCTGGCTTATCTAAGCAGGTGAGGTTTGGAATCATGGAACCTCCAGAACTATCATCAGGAAAGTTAAAATTTTGAAATGGCCTAATAGTTGCAAGGGGTGTGAAGGTGCCATTAATTGAGGAACGTTCAAGTATATAGTTGAATTCACTTGTTACTGTACCTCCTGTCCCTGGATTTTCTAATTGGAAGAAAATCTCGACCATAGAATCTATTTTTACCTTTACGTCTTTATCTTTAATAAAAACAGGTAATCTAATGATTTCACCATTCGTAAAGCTAATTAAATTGTCTGCTCGATTTTCGATGCATTTAGGTAATTTATCATCTTTACAATTACAATTCACCATTTTTTCAACTCTTTTCAAAATTAGTTGTTATTAGTAAATGTAAGAACTGTAAACATGCAACTGATAAATGACCACCAAAACAGATGTTATGTTTCAAAAATTAAGGAAACTCAAGAGTAAATATGTTTAATAAAAGAGGGGATAAATAGCGTAGATAAAAAAGATAACTGTAATAGTGAGTCCAGATTTTTACTATTACAGTATTAAAAGATTAGGGAGAAATCATTCCTTATTTAAAGAAGATAATTTCAATATAAATCAATAAAATTACAAACAAACAAACTTAAAATCATTTCCTAAGGAACTAAATTCTATAAAACCTTTTTCGAAAAAGGTTTCAGCACCAGGTCTTGCATCTAATAATGGCTGTCCAAGTGATTTTAAATATTGGTTATTATCAAAAGTTTCATATAATTGTTCATTTTTAAGTTTAATATCGTAATAAGTATCCACTAAACCAAGTCTTTTTATATTAGTAATTGAACTTCTTAATAATTCTACGTCGTCACAATTTGGGTTGCTGAGAAAAACATCAGGAATTATTACCAAGCGGCTTTGTTTTTTATCATTTGCGTAGTTGTTAAGATTAAAATTTGCAATAGGTAAATATCTATGATCTTTCAATAAAGCAATGTTTTGTGCATCTATAGGCGATAACTGTTTAATTATTTCTATAAAGGCATGATGTGTTTTTGTAGATTTTCTGTTATCCATTGATGAAGCAACAAGTTTTGCGAACATGTTTCTTAATTCATTTTCTTCAATGTAGAATTTAGAATTTTCTAACGCTGGTCCGACTATACTTAAAGGCGGTTCAATAAGATTTTCATCAGGAATAGATGAGATTTCTTTGACCAAATTATTTTTATATTCCTCTAAAGACGCAGCGTGCTTAGCTCTTTTTTGTTCAGTAAACAATTGTAATCTACCAAAAGTTAAATACCATAGATCGTTTAAAGTTTGTATTGGAGCACTCGGGTCTTTACCTTTAGAAGTAGCAAAACTAGTTAATAAACTAGTTCCAATTGCAGTTCCAATAGTAGTTATATCCATATATTAATTCATCTCCTTTTGTAAATATTGTAACAACCTTACATTTAATTGAAACACAATATTAATCAAAGTGGAATAGAGAAAGGATAAAAATAAATGGAGAAATTAGGTTGGCTTATATTAATCAGTTTTATTAAAACAATTATTCTAAACTATCTTCAAAGTTTAAAAAGATAGGACGAAAAGATGAAAATACTAGATGAAGTTCTTTACTCTTTGAAAAGTATACTTTTAGAAATTAATTAAACATAATAAGCATTTTGGTTACTAAAGCAAAAAACGCCCCAAGAATGGAGGGCGTTCACATGAAGAAGCTTAGCTTAAACGGATCGTTTCTTTCTGAAAAACTCTCCTATCAAGTAAATGATGATCACAGGTATCACCGAAAGTACAGGAAATACAATATAGGCTAAGAGTTCCAATATTAATCGCTCCAAACATGTGTTTTTTATGTTATAGAAATCCTTACCATTTATTATATAGCAAAAAATTAGATTGTAAAATTAATGAAACATAATAGCAATTAAGTTATCTAGTTACTGCAACAAATAATGGAGTTTGACCTACAGAAACAGTAGCAATATTAGAATGAGTTTTTATATCAATGACTGATACAGTACCACCTCCAAATTCAGTACGAGCAACATAAGCAAGCTTCCCATCAGGGGTAAAAGCAACAAGCTGAGGAGTTCCGCCTACTCCAACTTGAACAGTAGAAATAACAGAGTGGGTTTTAACATCAATAATGGAAATAGTGTTACCTTCATTATTGATATAAGCAAGTTTCCCATCAGGAGTAAATACTACAAACTGAGGATTTGACCCAACTTGAACGGTAGCAACGACTGAGTGAGTTTTGACTTCAATTACGGAAACAGAGTTATTGAAGTTATTAGTAACATAAGCAAGCTTCCCGTCAGGGGTAAAAGCAACAAAAACGGGGAATTCTTCAACAGAAATAGTAGAAATAACAGAGTGGGTTTTAACATCAATTGCGGATACAGTGTTCGCATCATCAGGGTTATTAACGTAAGCAATTTTCCCATCAGGGCTAAACGCAATAAACACAGAACGAATTTGAACAGAAGCGATAACTGAATGAGTGTCGACATCAATGACAGAAGTAGGACCACTTACATTAGTAACATAAGCAAGCTTCCCATCAGGAGTAAACGCAACAGAACGGGGGCTGGTTCCAATTAGAACGGTAGCAACGACTGAGTGAGTTTTGACATCAATAACAGAAACAGTCCCATCATTAACAACATAAGCAATCTTTCCATTAGGAGTAAAGGAGACGAAGTTTGGACGAGATCCAACGGAAACAGTAGCAATAAGGGAGTGAGTTTTAACATCGATAACAGAAACACTGCCATTAGAGAAGTTATTAATAATATAAGCAATTTTTGAATCAGGAGTAAAGGCAACAAATGAAGGTCTTTCTCCTACGGGAACGGTAGCAATAATGGAGTGAGTTTCAGTATCAATGACAGAAACAGTTTTACTATCAGCATTTGTAACATATGCAAAACTCATTTACTAACCACCTTAAGAAAAAATGTTAATTCAGTATATGTGAAAAGGTAGAAATAAATTCAAAAAGAAAAATTAGTATCCATAATGATAGTTTTGTCCATAACTTTTTTATAATACATGTAAGAAAGAGTAGATTTAGTATATTCAAACAGATATTGATTTATAGAAAAAATAGTAAACATGAGCATTATTATAATGATTTTGTACTTCCCAATCTACTCCTTAACATTTGCTAAAGCAATTGTTGATATAAGCCATACAGTTATTGATCCAAACAATAAAATAAGCATTACAAGAAAAGCTGCTAATGCGTTATCTCCGAACGATTCAAGTATACCCAGTGGGGAGATAATGGTAACAATAGAGAAAACTAGAATAAAAATAAAAGCATAAGATTTAGCATTTTCTAGGTGTTGTATGTTAAGTTCTTTAATTTCTTTATAATTAGTTTTTTCAGACATATCACACCTCCATTTGGATAATTGTACCATGTTTGATCGTGCTAAACTATTATAAGTTTAGATAATATTCCTAATTTGCAAAGGCCTTAGTAAACAAAAGATAGATTGTGTTTGATAGGGGGATGTTCAGAATATAAAAGAATGGGAGATTAAATGTACAATATGTTAAATTCACCTAATGTTATTTAACAATATGGCGCAAGAATATGGTATAGCGAGTTCCCGACTATACCTATTAAAAATAGGACAACCACAAATGTTACTGGCAGAACTCATAATACGATACCAGCTAATAGGATGTCAATAATAATCTCTAAAGATATTTTTGTACCTGTGTTAAGATAAATAGAGGCATACCAAATAACCTTCCCTTAATGTTATTGGAAGATTATTCTTAATAATAAATAAAATGGTAATTGGTTATATCGTAAATTTTTCTTTGCGTTTTAGTAAGGCATAAATCCAGTGTATGAGCTTATTAGCACAAGCAATGACCGCAACTTTATGTGGTTTTCCTTCTTCGCGTTTTCTATCATAGAATTCTTTTAGTCTAGGATTACGAGCGTTTATTAAACCACATTGTACAGCTGTATATAAAATCTGTCTGAGTCTACTAGACCCTCTTTTCGTAATACGATTAATTCTTGCTTTAAATTGGCCAGACTCATGGACACTAGGGTCAATTCCGGCAAAGGCTACAAGTTTCTTAGGGTTATTAAATCGTTCAATTTCCCCAATTTCGGAGATGATTGTGGCTGCAATCTTACCTCCTATTCCAGGAATTGAGCGAATAATATCATATTCTTCAAATTCTTTAGCTGTGACATCTATCTCTGCTTCTAACTGAGATAGGTGTTTTTGATATTCTAAAAGAAGGTTAATATACATTTTTAAACTAACCAGATGACTGTCATATAACGTTTGTCTATATGGGTTCCTTCTTGCTGCAGCCTTCAAATCCTCAGCCTTTTTCATTGCCCATGATTCAGTCCGATTTCTACATAATTGATGGATTTTATCTGCAATTTCACTTACATTCATTCCTTTTATGTCGTTAGGTGTAGTAAAAGTAAGCAGGGTATTTAAAGAAACCTTTGAAAATAAGTTTCCAAATACTCCTTTATATTCAGGGAAAACCTGATCTAAGATCGTATGAAATTGCAATTTGGTCTGTACGTAGGTTCCCGTGAGGGAATCATGTTGTCTACTAAGATTACGTAGATTCAATGTTTGAATACTTTTCCTTTGATATGCTTCTAGGTCTTCCTTGTAATATAACTCACAGAGATGGTAGGCATCGAT